>DATEOQ010000404.1:0-4536 GCA_035273905.1 Candidatus Eiseniibacteriota bacterium
TCCCGACCGAGAGGATCACGGGGCCGTCGCCGAGCTCGAGCTTACGGCGCGCCGCGACACGATCGATCGGATGGAATCGAGTCGCGTCCACGCCGTTCGGGATCACCGAGACGTCGCCCGCGCCCATCTCGCGCATCGCATGACCGAGCGCCGCGGAGACCGCGATCAGCCGGTTCGACCGCACGAGCACCTCGCGCACGAGCGGAGCGAGCCCGGGCATCCGTCCCATCAGATTCACGTCGCTTCCCCGTGCGGAGGAGACGACGGGAACGCCGAGCTCCCGGCCCAGCCGCACCGCGGCGTAGGCGTCGGGGTACAGGTAGTGAGCGTCGATCACGTCGAACGGAAACTCGCGGCGGAGTCGCTCCATCCGCGCGCGGAGGGCCCGGTGCAGAAAAGCGCCATGCCACCGCGCGCCCACCTTGGGGAGCATCGCGTAGCGCGGATGGAGGATCTCGATTCCGCCCCGCTCTTCGCGCGGGGCGACGTGGCGAAACGCGCCGCGCCATCCGGGGAGCGGCGGGTAGTACGGCACCGGCGCGACGACGCGGAGATCGACCCCCGGGATGCGCGCGAGATGGAGGACGCGTTCCCGGACGAAAATGGCCTGGTTGGGCCAGACGTTGTTCGGGAAGAGGGACGTGAAGACGAGCACCTTCACGCCGGCCTCCGGAGGAAGCGCCGGCCCCAGTGCTCGAGCATCAGGATGCCCCAGAGGAAGGGAGAGAAGTCCCGCGCGCCCCGCTGGTGCAGGTTCCAGAGGCGGCGGATCTCCGCAGTCTGGAGCCGCTCAGCCACGAACGCGTCCGGCGCGAACACCGCGCTCTCGAACACGGGCTTCAGCTCTCCGCGGAACCACTCGTGGATCGGAATCGAGAATCCCATCTTCGGCCGGTTCATCACCTCGTTCGGTAGCGTCGCCCCGAGCGCCTTCTTGAAGATGTACTTCCCCTCCCCGTTCCGGAGCTTCAGACCCGATGGCATGGACGCGGCGAGCTCCATGAACTCGTGGTCGAGGAGCGGCACGCGCACTTCGAGCGAGTGCGCCATGCTTGCGCGGTCGACCTTGGTGAGGATGTCGTCGACGAGGTAGGTGTGGATGTCGACGTACTGGACCCTCGAGAGCGGATCCCAGTCCTTCGCCCGGTCGAACCAGGTCTGGAGCACCGAGTGCGAGTCGTATCCACGCACCTGCGCGGCCGCCTCGGGGCGGTAGAGGTTTCGCCTCATCGCGGGGGTGAAGCAGCTGACGGAATGGCCGTAGGCGCGCTCCGCGTCCCGCGCGAGGTTCGCGAGGAGCGTCTTGCCGCGGAAGATGCGCGGCGCCCAGTCCGCCTTCGGATAGATGCGGCCGAGCGTGCCGAAGACCGGACGGCGGAACGCTCCGGGCAGGATCGAGCGGACGCGGTTCTCGAAAGCGTCGAACTTGTACCGCCGATATCCCGCGAAGTTCTCGTCACCACCGTCGCCCGAGAGCGCGACCGTCACGCGCTCCCGCGCGACGGCGGAGACATAATAGGTCGGGATCATCGATGAGTCCGCGAAGGGCTCGTCGTAGTGCCATGCGAGGTCGTCGAGGATCCGCGCGGCGTGCGGATCCACGATCTTCTCGTGACTGTCCGTGTGGAATCGCTGCGCCACCTGGCGCGCGTACGGGAGCTCGTCCCACGCCGCCTCCTTGAAGCCGATGGAAGCCGTCTGGACCGGATGATCGATGAGGCCGGCCATGGTCGCGACCACGGCGCTCGAGTCGATTCCCCCGGAGAGGAAGGCTCCCAGCGGCACGTCGCTGATCAGATGGCAGTCCACCGAATCGCGGAGCTTCTCCGCGATCGCCTCGGCCGCGCTCTGCTCGGTCCAGTCGCGCCTCGGCTCGAACGAGATGTCCCAGTACTCCCGGAGGCGGAGCCCGTTCCGGTCCACGATCATCGTGTGCGCCGGGGGAAGCTTTCGCACGTGGGTGAAGATGGTCTTCGGCGCCGGCACGTAGAGATAGGTGAGGTAGTCGTCCAGCGCGAGCGGGTCGATCGTGCGATCGAGATCGGGCGACTCGAGGAGCGCCTTGATCTCCGATCCGAACAGGAACCGGTGGCCGTCCCAGGAGTAATAGAGCGGCTTGATCCCCACGCGATCGCGCGCCACGAAAAGGCACTGCTTGCGCCGATCCCAGAGCGCGATCGTGAACATGCCGCGGAGATGGCGCGCGCAGTCCTCGCCGTACTCGTCGTAGGCGCGGAGGATGACCTCCGTGTCGCTCTTGGTCTTGAAGGTGTGGCCGCGCGCCTCGAGCGCCTTCCGGACGGAGCGGAAGTTGTAGATCTCGCCATTGAAGACGACGGCGGTGGACCGGTCCTCGCTCCACATGGGCTGATCGCCGGTGACGAGGTCGATGATAGCGAGCCGCGCATGGCCGAGGGCTGCCGGCCCATCGTGATAGCAGCCGTTCCCGTCCGGGCCCCGGTGCCGGATGGCGTCCGTCATCCGCCCCAGGAGCGTGAGGTCCGGAGCGCTTCGGAAGTCGACGATGCCGCAGATTCCACACATGGGCGCTGGGTCCTAGATGCGACGGGTGTCGGCGTCGAGGAACGTGCGGTGCCACTCCTCGAGCACGAGGAGGCACCAGATCCAGGTTCCGTAATCCCGCTGCCCCGCCTCGTGCAAGTCGAGCACGCGCTCGACGGTGCGCCGCCGGAAGTAGCCGCGGTCGAGCGTCCTGGGGTCGAGCAGGCGCTCGCGCGCGCTGGCGCGGAGCTCCCGCTGGAACCACGCCCCCGTCGGGACGCCGAAGCCCTGCTTGGGCTTCTCGAACACCGAAGCCGGGAGATAGCGGGACGCCATCTTCCGGAACAGGTACTTCGACACCGTGTCGCGGAGCTTGAGCGCGGGCGGGATCGTGGCCACGTATTCGATGAGCGTGTAGTCGAGGAGCGGAGCTCTCACCTCGAGCGAGTGCGCCATGCTCATCCGGTCCACCTTGGTGAGGATGTCCTCGGGCAGGTAGACCTTCGTGTCGAGGTACTGGAGCCGCGACAGGAGGTCCATCGACCGCAGGCGCGGCTCGCTCACGGCCGTGTGCCCGTTCGGCTCGCGCGCCGTCTGCGTGCGCCACTCGGGGCTCAGGAGCTGCTCCTTGATGTACGGGTACAGCCCGAGCCCGTAGCCAGGCGTGAGCGGAGCGTGGTGCGCCGCGGCGTAGAGGCGATTGCGCCCGGGAGCGGCCAGCGGCATCCGATCCGCGAGAGGCGCGAGCACGCCCCGGCGCACCGAGGCCGGGATGAGGTGGTACGGCGGGACGCGGAGGGATTCCTGGTACCGCGTGTATCCCGCGAACAGCTCGTCCCCGCCGTCACCGCCGAGCGCCACCTTCACGTGATCGGCCGCGATCTTGGAGACGTAGTACGTGGGGATGGCGGACGAGTCGCCGAATGGCTCGTCGAAGTGCCAGACGAGATCGGGCAGGATCCCGATCGCCTCCGGCCGTACCTGGAACTCGTGGTGCTCGGTCCCGAAGTGCTTCGCGATGACGCGAGCGTCCTCGATCTCGGAGTAGCCCTTCTCCTCGAAGCCGATGGTGTACGTCTTGACCGGGCGGTTCGTAAGCTCAGCCATCATTCCGACGACGGCGCTCGAGTCGATGCCTCCGGAGAGGAACGCTCCGAGCGGGGCGTCGCTGATCATCCGTCGCCGCACCGCCTCGCGGAACAGATGCTCGAGCTTCTCGACGCGCTCCTCTTCGGTCCGCTCGGGTTCCCGGACCTCGAACGTCACGTCCCAGTAGGGGCGGATCGTGATCCGGTCCCCTTCCAGAAGGAGGTAATGCGCCGGGGGAAGCTTCCGGATCGCGCGGAGGATCGTGCGCGGCGCACCGATGCAGCCGGTCGACAGGAACTCGTCCAGCGCGTGCGGATCGATGTCGCGATCGATGCCGCCGTAGCCGAGGATCGATTTCATCTCGGATCCGAAGACGAAGCGACCGGGCCGCGCGTGATAGAAGAGCGGCTTCTTCCCCAATCGGTCCCGCGCCGCGAAGAGCCTCCGGCGCGGCGCGTCCCAGATGGCGAACGCGAACATGCCGTTGATGTGATCGAGACATTCGACGTCCCAAGCCTCGTAGGCGCGGAGCAGCACCTCGGTGTCCGAGCGCGATCGGAAGACCACGCCCTTCCCTTCCAGCTCCGCGCGCAGCTCGGGGAAGTTGTAGATCTCGCCGTTGAAGACCATGGTGAGGCCGGTCCCCTCGAGCGACATCGGCTGGTTCCCCGCCTCGCTCAGATCGATGATCGAGAGACGCCGGTGGCAGAGCCCCGCGGGCGGCGAGAGCCACGCGCCCTGGTTGTCCGGGCCCCGGTAGGCGATCAGCGACGCCATCCGGTGGAGGACGGGCTCGGTCAGTCGAGAAGGATCGGCGGTCTCAACCGCGCCGGCGATACCGCACATGGTTCCGATCCTGGTGGAAGGGGGTTGAGGGACGCGGCCGCCATGCGGCAGCGAGCCGCGGATCGGGCCGGATCGAGGGCGAATTATACAGAACGGCCT
>DATEOQ010000405.1:0-9025 GCA_035273905.1 Candidatus Eiseniibacteriota bacterium
GGTCGTGAATCCGAGATCGAGCCCCCAGGTCACAACGGCCGGATGGAGGTCCGCCTGCCGGCTGTCGCGCGCCCAGAGAAAGCCGCAAGGGCGCGGGGTGAGCGCCCACTTGTGGAGATTCGCCGCGTACCAGTCGACGCCGAGAGCGCGGAGGTCCACGGGCACCGCGCCCGGCCCATGCGCCCCGTCCACCAGGACGGGCACGCCGCGTTTCCGGCACGTGTCCGCGATCTCCCGCACCGGAAGGACGAGTGCGGTCTCGGACGTGACGTGATCCACGATGACGAGCCTCGTCCGCGCCGTGAGCGCTCCTTCGACCGCGCGCACGATCGCGTCCGGATGCTGGACGGGGTGCGGCATGTCGGCCATACGCACGGTCGCGCCCGCGCGGCGCGCGACGTAGAGCGCCGCCTTGGTGACGCCGCCGTACCCGAATTGGGTGGCCACGATCTCGTCCCCCGCCTTGAGGTCGAGGGAGCGGAGCACGGCGTTCGCGCCGGTCGTCGCGTTCTCGACGAACGCGAGGTCCTGCTCGCGCGCGTGAACGAAGCGGGCGATGGCGCGGGCCGCCGTGCGGAGGAGCGGCTCCGGTCCGAGCGAACGCCCCGTGTCGGACGGCATGAGGTCGCGCAGGAGGAACTCCGACGGCCGCCGCTCGATCTCGTCCCGGATCTTCTGCTGCGCCTCGAGCACGCGGCGCGGCGGCGCGCCCACGGTGCCGTGGTTGAGATAGGTCACGTCGGGATCGAGGAGCCATTCGCGGAGCATGGCGCGGCCGAAGTTCATCGAAGTCCTCCCAGGATGGGACGCGCCGGCGCGCGCCTCGGCCGGAGCATCAGCCGTAGCGGTCCGGATCGAGAAGCTTGAGGTCGTAGGAGGGCGGCTCGTCCGAGAGAATCTCGGCAACCACGCGCCCCGTGATCATCGACATCGAGAGCCCCATCATGGCGTGCCCCGCCGCGACGGAGAGGTTCTCGAAGCGGCGGAACCGACCGACATACGGAAGCCCGTCGGGCGAGCATGGGCGAAGCCCGGACCAGGCCTTCAGACCGCTGAAGTGCTCCTCGCGAAACGCGGTGAGATGCTGTAGGGCCGAGCGAACGATGCCACGGATGCGAGGGGGATTGATCTCCGAGCCCCAGGCGCCCAGCTCCAGCGTCCCCCCGAAGCGAAGCGATCCGTTCATGGGCGTGATCGCCACCCGCACTTCCTGGAGGAGGAGGGACCGCGTGGGCATCTCGGGAGGCTCCGGCATCGTCAGGCTGTACCCCTTCCCGGGCTGGAGCGGAAGACCGATGCCGAGCGAAGCGACGAGCGCCGACGAGTACGCCCCTGCTGCGACGAGAAACTCGTCCCCTTGGATGTCCCCTTGCGTCGTCGCGACCGCGCGGATCCGACCCGCGTCGTGACGCCAGCCCCGGCTCTCCGCGTTCCAGAGGAACACGCCCCCTTTCTCCGCCACGCGGCGGGTGAGCGCCGCGTGAAAGCGATCGGGGGTGACGTGCGCGTCGAGCGGATAGAACACGCCTCCCTTCACGTCGAGCGAGACGCCCGGCTCGAGGGCGGCCACCGCCTTCGCGTCCAGCACCTCGGCATCCATGCCGAGCTCCCGCGAGCGCTCGGCGTGCTTGGCCTCGCGGTCGAGACCGCGCTGGGTCTGGAAGAGGGTGAGGCAGCCGCGGCGCACGAGCGAGAAGGCGTCCCCCGTCTCCGCCGCGAGCGACTCGAAGAGCGTCCGGCTCGCGAGATTGAGATCGCGCATCAACGGCCCCGCCGCGTGCGCGCGCGCCGGCGACGAGGCGAGCCAGAAGTGCCACATCCACGCGGCGAGGGCGGGATCCGGACGCGGCCGGACGTAGAACGGGCTCTCGGGATTCCCCATCCATCGGATCGCCTGGCCGAGGAGTCCCGGCGCCGCGAGAGGCATGAAGTGGCTCGGGGAGATGTACCCCGCGTTCCCCAGCGAGCAGCAGTCGTGATCGGGGCCGCCCCGCTCGATGATCGTGACCCGATGCCCGCGCGCGAGGAGCTCGTCGGCCGAGGCGAGGCCCACGGCCCCTCCCCCGATCACGACGACGTGGCGCGCGCTCATGGATGCGGACTATACCAGCCCCGTCGCGCGTCTGGCGCGCGAGGCCCCCGCGGTGGTAGCGTCACCGCTTCCCTTGCGTCCCAACCAGGAGGAATCCATGGATTCGTCGCCCGCGATTCCGAGACGCCGTTTCGTGAAGCTCCTCGCCGCGAGCGCGGCAACCCTGGCCATGACCTCCGATCCGGCCCTCGCCGCCGCCAAGACCACCGAGCGCCATCGCCCTGCCGCGGGCGCGCCGGCCCCGGCCAAGAGCAGCGCCGCCCTCGACAAGGAGCTCCGGACCGAGAAGAAGAGCGTGGCCGACATGCTGAAGGTGGTGCGGAGCTACAAGCTCCCCGCCGGGAGTCCGCCCGCGATGGTCTTCCGCCCCATGAAAGCTCGCCGCGGGAGGACATCATGATCGGCGAGGAGGTCCTCTACCAAACCGTCACCGAGCTGTCCGCGGATATCAAGGCGCGGCGGCTCTCGCCGGTCGAGCTGACGCAGGCGTATCTCGACCGCATCCACGAGCACGCCGGCCGGTACAACGCCTTCGCCACGGTCACGACCGATGTCGCGCTCGAGCAGGCGCGCGACGCGGAGCGCGAGATCGGACGCGGGCGGTACCGGGGGCCGCTCCACGGCATTCCCTACGGCGCGAAGGATCTCCTCGCGACGGCTGGGATCAAGACGACCTGGGGCGCCGCGCCCACCAAGGACCAGATGATCGACGAGGACGCCACCGTGGTGCGCAAGCTGCGCGAGGCCGGGGCCGTTCTCCTCGGAAAGCTCTCCATGGTGGAGTTCGCCGGTTGCCTCGGCTATCGCGACGCGGGCGCGTCGCTCCAGGGGCCCGGGCGCAACCCGTGGGATCGCGAGCGGTGGACCGGAGGATCCTCCTCCGGGACGGGCGCCTCGGTCGCGGCCGGTTTCGTGGCCTTCGGCATCGGCACCGAGACGTGGGGATCGATCCTCTGCCCCTCCGCCTTCTGCGGCGTCACGGGGCTTCGCCCCACCTACGGACGGGTGAGCCGCGCCGGGGGTATGGTCGGCTCGTACACGCTCGACAAGATCGGTCCGATAGCCCGGAGCGCGGCCGACTGCCGGCTCATCCTGCGCGCGATCGCCGGTCCCGACCCGCGCGATCTCACGTCGTCCGACGAGCCGGTTCAGATCGATCGCAAGCGCCCCGACTACGGCCGGCTCAGGGCGGCACTCATCCCGAGCGACTTCGCGAAGACCAAGGGAGCGGAGCGGGAGGTGGGCTCCCGCTTCGACGACGCGGTGGAGGACCTCCGCCGCCTGGGCCTCAAGATCGAGACCGCCGTGCTCCCCGACATGCCGGCGAGCGAGCTGACGACGACGATCCTCTATGCGGAGGCGATCTCGGCGTTCGAGCCCTTCTTCGAGGACGGCTCCGTCCGGAAGCTCCACGATCCCTACGCGGCCTATCAGCGCGAGGTGACGGCCGCGCTCACGGGATCGGACTACGTGAAGGCGAGCCGCATGCGCACGGTGCTCCAGGAGCGCATGGCCGACTTCTACGGCAAGTACGACGTGATCGTGGCGACGAACTTCCTCTCGGTCGCGCCCACCATTCACGAGGACTTCACGAAAACGCTCCCCTACCCGGATCCGGTCGGCGCGGTGGGCAACGGCTGCGGCCTTCCCGCGATCGCGCTCCCCATGGGACCGGGCAAGGACGGCATGCCGACGAGCTTCCAGATCATGGGCGCGCCCTTCGAGGAGGGCCTGCTGCTCGACCTGGGCGAGGCCTACCAATCCGCGACGCGCCACCACCTGGCCCGCCCACCGGTGGCCTAGAGGCGCGTGCTATGCTCCGTCTCGAGTCGCGCGCCGCTGCGACCGCCCGACTCGCGGGCGGGACCCCGGCGCGCCGGAGGCCCAACCATGGCACGAAGCCACAAGCAGTCCATGCTCATGAAGCGCCGCAAGCGCGCGAAATCGCTCGAGCGTCTGCGGAAGGCGTATGCGAGTACGCGGCGCGAGGAGCGGGCGCGCGTCGTCGAGAAGCTCAGTAGGATCGCTCCCTGGCTGAAGGAAGACTACTTGCAGGCGAGGGCCGCCCAGGCTCCTCCCCGCACGCCCCATCCGTAGATCGAGTCCGCGGGACCGCCGTCAGCTCTCGAAGTCGCGGTGGTCCCGCAGGTGCTCCGCGATCTTGAGTATGGCGCGGCGGATCATCATTCGCACCGCATGGGCGTTGGGCTGGTCGAGCTCCCTGGCGATTTCCTCGTAGCTGAATCGGTATTCCAACCGCATCACCACGGCCTCCCGCTGCAGCGGCGTCAGGATCCCAAGAGCACGCCGGACCGCCCTCCTCTGATCCCGGCGGATGGCCTCCTGTTCCGGATTCCATCCCGTCGCGCGGGTATTCGGGTCGACCTCTTCCGTCGCCGGCGCGCGCGAGCGCGTGATCGAGATGATGTACCGGCGGGTGACGACGCGCAGGTACCGGAGGAGCGCCCCTTCGCGTTCGTAGTTGAAGGACGTGAGCCTGGGATCCACGCGCTCGATCACGCGCATGATGATGTCCTCCACGTCGTGGAGCACGCGCAGGTGCGCCGGAAGGGTATAGCCCTGCACGAGGTTTTTCAGGCGAGGAAGGAAGCGATGCCAGAGAATCGCGCGCGCGCGCGGGTCGCCCGCGCGGATCCGGGCGAGCAGATTGATCGTGGTCCCGAGCCTTGGTTCCCGCTCGGGATCGGACCCGTGGTCCATCAGGACGGAATCGTCGCTCAGCGAGCCCCCCTGGTGGCGCGGCCGAGGACGTGCGGACCGATGGAGCTCGGCCGCGGAAGGTTGGCGTGAGGATAGCGGGGTGCGTTCGCATGTCAAGGCGGCCGCCGCGGGCCAAAGAAAACGCCCCGCCGCGAGGAGCGGCGGGGCGCGGAACGTACCGATGGAGTGGAGCGGCCTACTTCAGATGCTTCGAGACGAGCTTCGTCATCTCGAACATGCTCACCTGACGCTTGCCACCGAACACGGCGCGAAGCTTGTCGTCCGCATTGATCATCGTGCGCTTGGTCTTGTCCTGAAGCTTGTTCTTCTTGATGTACGCCCAGAGCTTCTTCGTGACCTCCGTACGCGGAATCGCCTTTGCACCCACGACCTCGGAGAGAGGGCCCGTCGGCGTGAGCGGCTTCATGAACGCCGCGTTCGGCTTGCGCTTGGTGCGAGCGGCAGTCTTCTTCTTCGTGGCGGGCTTGCTGGCGCGCTTCTTTGCTGGCATGCACCTCTCCTTTCGTGTGCGTTCGCCGATCCGAAACATCGTCGGCGCCGGGTGGATAACTACCACTCTCCCGGGGAGAGAGCAAGAAATACGAGGGGAAACGGGGCGTCTAGAGGGCAAAAAATGGAGCGGAAGACGGGATTTGAACCCGCGACAACCACCTTGGCAAGGTGGGGCTCTACCGGGCTGAGCTACTTCCGCTCGAAGACACTCTTAGGTTCGGCGAAGCGGAGGGCATTCTAAACCGCCCCCGCACGGGGCGTCAAGCAACCCCCGTCGCCTAGACCGGAGGCTCCCAGCCGGGACCCTGGCCCGGCGTTTCCGCCTCGGCGCCTTCACCCCGCTCCACCGCCTCGAGCCATCGTCCGAAGCCGCTCCCCATGCGCTTCGCTCCGTTCGCGGCCCTGTAGAGCTGGACGTAGTTCCGGGCCGATCGCTCCCACGAGAAGTCCTGGGACATCCCGTTCCGGCGCGCTCGCGCCATGGAGACCGGATCTCCATAGAGCGCGATCGCCCGATCCACCGCGTCGAGGAGCGCCTCAGCCGTATACGGGCGGAAGACGAGTCCGGTGCCCTGGGCGAGTTCCACCGGTCCGAAGGGGGTGACGGTGTCGGCGAGTCCCCCGGTCTCCCGTACGATGGGCACCGTGCCGTAGCGCATGCTCATCATCTGGTTGAGCCCGCACGGCTCGTAGCGCGAGGGCATGAGGAAGAAGTCGGCCCCGGCCTCGATCCGGTGCGCGAGCGGATCGTTGAACTCCGCGCGGAACGCGATCTGCCGCGGCTTCCGCTGCGCCCATTCGCGGAAGAGGGCCTCGAAGCGAGCGCTGCCCCGGCCGAGCACCGCCCACGCCGCGGGGCGCTCGAAGAGCCGCTCGGCCGCCTGCTCCACGAGATCGAATCCCTTCTGCTCGACGAGCCGCGCGATGATGCCGACGAGCGGCGCGTCGTCCCGCTGGTCGAGCCCCAGCTCCTCGAGGAGCGCGGCCTTGCAGACGCCCTTCCCGTCCAGCGACTCGGCGTCGTAGCGGGCGGCGATGGCCCGATCGGTCCTCGGATTCCACTCCTTCACGTCGATGCCGTTCAGGATGCCGATGAGATCGGCGTGCCGCGCGTTCAGCACGCCCTGGAGCCCGAAGCCGAACTCCTCCGACGACTGGATCTCCTCGGCGTACCGCTCGCTCACCGTGGTGAGCCGGTCCGCGAACTGGATGCCCGCCTTGAGCACGTTCATCCTTCCCCAGAACTCGAACGGCGAGAGCGGATAGAAGAAGCGCTCCGGGAATCCCGCGACCGCCATGGCCTCCGGGGCGTACGCGCCCTGGTAGCCGAGGTTGTGGATGGTGAGGACCGTGGCGGTCATCTGGAAGAAGGGATCGCTCGCGTAGAGCGTCTTCAAGTACGCGGGCACGAGCGCGGTCTGGTGGTCGTTCGCGTGGATCACGTCCGGGACGTACGCCGTCGCGCGCATCGCCTCGAGGGAGCCGCGCGAGAGGAAGGTGAACCGCGCGGCGTTGTCGGCGAACTCTTCGCCCGTCGAGGGATCGCCATAGATGCCGCGGCGCCCGAAGTAGGTCTCGTTCGCGAGGAAGAAGTGATGGAGATGCGCGGGGTAGGGCCCGTTCCTGAGCTTGTAGACGAGCCCCGGCTGATCCTCGCTGGACACCGGCACGTCGATCTTCGCCACGAGCTCGAGATCGCTCCCGGGAGGAAGCTCGAGATCGGCGTAGCGCGGGAGAAACACGGCGACCGAGCAGCCGAGATCGGCGACGGCGCGACTCAAGGCGCCCGCGACGTCTCCCAGGCCGCCGACCTTCGCGAACGGCGTGCACTCGGGTGCGAGGATCGCCGCGCGAAATCGCTGCGCCATCAGGCTCGAAGCCCCCTCAGGTACTCCGCCGACTCTTCAGGCGCGGTCGGGTTGATGTGGAAGCCGCTCCCCCACTCGAATCCGGCCGCCGGCGTCCGCTTCGGCATGATCTCGAGGTGCCAGTGATAGGAGTCGCGCTCGCCCGTGGTCCACGGGGCGGTGTGGAGTACGAAGTTGTAATGAGGGTGATCGAGCGCGCGCCGGATGCGCCCCAGGGTCTCCTTCAGGATGGACGCGAACGCCTTCAGATCCTCGGGCTCCGCGTCCTCGTAGCCCGCACGGTGGCGGCGCGGGAGGATCCACGTCTCGAACGGAAAGCGCGGGGCGTAGGGCTCGATCGCGAGGAAGCGGTCGGTCTCGAGCACGACGCGCCGCCCGTCCTTTCGCTCGTGGTCGATCATGTCGCAGAACACGCAGCGCTCCTTGGCCTCCCAGTGGGCGCGGCTCCCCTCGAGCTCTTCCATGACGACTCGCGGAACGATGGGGGTCGCGATGAGCTGCGAGTGCCCGTGCTCGAGCGACGCGCCCGCCTTGCGCCCCGCGTTCTTGAACACGAGCACGTACTGGAGCCGGGTGTCGCGCTTGAGATCGAGGATCCGCTCGCGGTAGGCCTCGAGCACGCGCTCGATCTGCTCGACCGCAAGCTCGCTCAGGTCCTTGTCGTGCTCCGGCGACTCCACGATCACCTCGTGCGCGCCGACGCCGCTCATCCGGTCGTAGAGCCCGTCCCCGCGCCGCTCCAGCGTCTCTTCGACACGAAGCGCGGGGAACTTGTTCGGAAAGACGCGCGTGGTCCATCCAGGCTCGTTCGGCGCGCCGTGGTCGCGGAAGGCCAGGATCTCGGGAGGCGTGTGCGCCTCGTGGCCGGGGCAGAAGGGGCAGCGCTCGCGGCCTCCGTTCGGCGCGGGCGTGTCGGCATCCTCGAAGTCGGACGGACGAAGTCTGCGTTCAGAGGAGAGGATGATCCAGCGGCCGACGACGGGGTCCTTGCGAAGCTCGCGCATGAGCCGAGCAGTTTATCAGCTTCCGCCCTTGTCGAGCACGCGGAACGCGCCGGGATAGCCGCTCTGGACCGCGCGCTCTTTGAGCGCCTGCGCGTCCTCCTCGCGCGTGAAGCCGCCGAGGCGGACCTTCACGAGATCGCCGTCCTTCATGAGGACGTACGGCGCGCCTAGCTTCTGCGCGGCTTCGCGCGCCACGCGCTCGGCCTGCGCGCGATCGGGGCTCGCGAAGACCTGCACGCGCCAGACGGCGGACGATCCCGCCGCCGGAGGCGGGCTCGGCGACGCCTGGGGCGTTGCGGCCTCGGGAAGCGCGGTGGTGTCGCTCGGCGCCGCCTCGGGCGCCCCTGGAGGCGCCGCCGTGGTCGTCGGCGCGGCCGCGACCGGAAGCGGTTTGGCGCCGGGATTGAGCGGCCGCTCCTCGATCGGCGCCGCGCTCGATCCCGCGACCGGGTCCGGAATGGAAGCCAGCTCGTCCGGCGTGATCACCTCGCTGGGCTCGAGGCGCGGCGCTGGGGCGGTTGTCTCGGCGGGAGCAGGCGTGGGGGTGGGGGTCGGTGCCGAGGCGCTCGGTGCCGCGGGCGAGGGCGCCGGCTGCGGCGCCGGGGCGTGGGAGCATCCCAGGAGCGCCGCCAGGGCGAATGCGGCGGCCCTAGAGAAGCGCGGAACCATCGGCCTCCCTCCGGAGCCGCTCCACGAGCGCGCGCACGTCCTGCGCCCGCTCCCTGGGGCAGACGAGGGTCACGTCCCCCGTCCGCACGATGACGAGATCCCGCACGCCGACCGCGGCCACGAGCCCCTCGTCGGAGAAGACCACGCTTCCCGCCACG
>DATEOQ010000406.1:0-6944 GCA_035273905.1 Candidatus Eiseniibacteriota bacterium
CCAAGGTCGCCGCCGCGCTCGCGGAGCGCGACCAGGCGGCGCTCATGGCGTCGTACGCGCGCATCGTCGCTCCCCACGACGGCATCGTCTCGAAGAAGTCGGTCGAGGTCGGGCAGCTCGTCCAGCCGGGCCAGGCGCTCCTCGCGGTCGTCCCCCTCGACAGCGTCTGGGTCATCGCGAACTTCAAGGAGACCCAGATCGACGAGATGAAGCCGGGCGAGTCCGCGACCGTTCACGCCGACACGTACCACGGGGTCGAGTTCCGAGGCCACGTCGAAAGCCTGAGTCCGGCGACGGGCGCCACGTTCTCCCTTCTGCCTCCCGAGAACGCCACGGGCAACTTCGTGAAGGTCGTCCAGCGCGTTCCCGTGAAGATCGCGATCGACGAGCCGCAAGACCCCGCGCACCTCCTCCGCCCCGGCATGAGCGTGCACGTCTCGGTCCGCACGCAGGGGTGAGCTCCTCCTCGTCGTCCCATCGCTGGCTCATCACGGTGAGCGTGCTCACCGGGACCATCATGGCGGTGCTGGACGCGAGCATCGTGAACGTCGCGCTCCCCGACATGAGCGGGAGCCTCGGCGCCTCCACCACCGAGATCACCTGGGTCATCGCGGGCTACATGCTCGCGAACGTGGTGATCATGCCCATCATCGCGCTCCTCTCCGAGCGATTCGGGCGGAAGAACTTCTACATCGCGAACATCGTCATCTTCACCGGCGCGTCCATGCTCTGCGGCCTGGCGCGCTCGCTTCCTTTGATGGTCGCCTTCCGCATCCTCCAGGGGATCGGAGGGGGTGTTCTCATGACGGTCTCGCAAGCCATCCTCCGCGAGACCTTCCCTCCCGAGGAGCAGGGCCTCGCCATGGGCATCTACGGCATGGGTGTCGTGGTCGCTCCGGCCATCGGCCCGACCTTGGGCGGATACCTCACCGACACCTATTCCTGGCCCTGGATCTTCTTCATCAACGTACCGATCGGAATCCTGTGCGTGCTCCTGGTCGGACGATTCGTCCACGATCCGCCCTACCTCGCGCGCGGTAAAGGCGCCATCGACTGGCCAGGCCTCGCGTTCATGACCGTAGGATTGGGCTCCCTCCAGCTCGTGCTCGAGCAAGGAGCCGAGAAGGACTGGTTCGCGTCGACGTGGATCGCGGGACTCGCGGTGGCCGCGGCCATCGGGCTCGTCCTCTTCGTGTGGCGGGAGCTTCGAACCGATCGTCCGGCCGTGGACCTCAGGCTTCTCAAGAACGTGCCGTTCAGCTCGGCGACCTTCCTCGGCGGCATTCTCGGAATGGGCCTCTACGGGAGCCTCTTCATCCTGCCGCTCTTCCTGCAGCGCCTCCTCGGCTACTCGGCCATGGAGTCCGGCCTCGCGCTCGCGCCGCGCAGCATCACGATGGCGGTCGTGATGCCGCTCAGCGGATTTCTGTACAACCGGCTTGGTCCACGCGTCCTCGTCGCCACGGGGCTCGCGGTCAGCGCCTATTCGTTCTACCAGTTCACCCATCTCTCGCTGGACACGAGCGCCGGCGCGATCCTGATTCCCCAGATCTGGCAGGGAGTCGGCTTCGGGCTCATCTTCGTCGCGCTGAGCACGGCCGCGCTCACGAATCTGCCTCGCGAGAGGGTCACGGCGGGAGCGGGACTCTACAACGTGGTGCGCCAGGTGTTCGGAAGCGTGGGCATCGCGATGGCCGCGACCCAGATCTCGACCGGCACGTCGCGCTATCACGACATCCTCGCCGCCCAGGTCCATCCGTACAGCGAGGCCACGCGCCAGTGGCTCGCGGGCGCGACGGCGGGATTCCGGTCGGTATCCGTCGATTCGCTCGAAGCCGCCCGCCGCGCCCTCGTCATGCTCGACCAAACGGTGCTCGCCCAGGCCACCGTCATGGCCTACAACCACGTGTTCCTCTTGGTCGCGGTCTCCTTCGCCGTGGCCATCCCGCTCGCGTTCTTCCTGCGCGGGCACGGCGCCGGCGATCAGACCAAGGCCGTTCCCGTCGAGGCGTAGGGGCTCCCTCGGCCTTTCAAGAACTCAAGATTTCAACGATTTAGCGGCATACAAGCTGCTACATAGAAGGTCCATTCTACGTATAAGGAAGGACCCCCATGGACAGGGACGACAATCGCGTTCTGAGCAAGGTCCCCGAGATCACCCTCATCTTCTGGATCATCAAGATTGCTGCCACGACGCTGGGCGAGACGGGCGGCGACATGGTGTCGATGTCGATGAACCTGGGCTATCTCGCGGCGAGTGGGATCTTCGCGGTGACGTTCCTTGCCTTCGTTGGCGTGCAGATCGCGGCGAAGCGATTCCATCCCGTGCTCTACTGGGCCACGATCGTGGCGACCACGACGCTGGGCACCACGCTCGCGGATTTCGCGACCCGGTCCCTGGGGATCGGTTACGCGGGCGGCTCCGCGCTCCTCCTCGCCCTCTTGTTGAGCTCGCTCGCGCTCTGGCATCGCGTGCTCGGATCGATCAACGTCAACACCGTGGTCTCACCGAGAACGGAGATGTTCTACTGGGTGACGATCATGTTCTCGCAGACGCTGGGCACGGCACTCGGGGACTGGACCGCGGATACCGCGGGGCTCGGCTACAAGTGGGCGGCCATCATCTTCGGATCGCTCCTGCTCCTGATCGCGGCCGCGTACTACTGGACGAAGATCTCGCGCACGATCCTCTTCTGGGCCGCCTTCGTCCTCACGCGTCCTCTCGGTGCCGTTGTCGGAGACTTCCTCGACAAGCCGATCGAGAAGGGCGGACTCGCCTTGAGCCGGTATGGCGCTTCAGCCGCTTTGCTCGGGCTGATGACGCTCTGCATCGTGATCTTCCGGCAGAGGCCCGCGGCCCGAGCGCACTGATCGTAAGTTGATATTTTACATTGAATTAGCGCCCTAATCTCACGTATCGCGCCTGCCGATACTTCCGGGGTACCCCACCCAGGGACTGGACTCGCACCCCGGCAAAGGATCGGCCCGTGCTTCATCGACCGCTCTTCATCCTCCTCACTCTTGGGATCGCGTGCGCCGGCTGTGACTTGAGCCGCGGCACCGAAGCGCTTCCCTCCGACCCAGTCATCCCCGGCCATGTCGTCTTCGCGAGCGATCGCGACGAGGCGCATGGCGAGATCTACATCATGAGGGACGATGGCGCGCACGTGGCGCGGCTCACGTTCAACAGCGTGGAGGATGGCGACCCGCTCCTCTCCCCCGACGGGACCAAGATCACGTTCCGGCGCGAGCTGAATCCCGCGTCGGTCTTCGTGATGAACGTGGACGGCACGTCGCAGATCGGGCTCGCGCCCGGTAAGCGCGCCGCGTGGTCGCCGGACGGGACCAAGCTCGCGCTCGTAGCCGACAGCCTCGCCGTGATGAACGCGGACGCGACCGGGAAGCACACGTTCGGTGTGGGCGCGTCCTACGTGGCGTGGAGTCCCGACGGGACCAAGCTCGCCTACGTGTCGACGGGAATCAGCGGGCAGGCCGCGAACGACATCTACACGATCCTGCCGAACGGGACCGGGGCGCTCCGCATCACGACGGACGGCGTCGCGAAGAACTCGCTCGCGTGGTCGCCGGACGGAACGAAGCTCGTGTACGGATCGACAGCCGGAGTCTGCATCATTCCGGCGGCGGGAGGCGTCGTCCAGAGTCCCAGCTTGGGCAAGCAGCCCCGCTGGTCTCCCGACGGTCAGCGGATCGTGTTCGTGACCAACCAGTACGACGCGAACGACGAGATCTACACCGTCCGTACGGACGGAAGCGATCCGAGGAACTTGAGCGGCAACGCGGCCAAGGATTCCGATCCCGACTGGGGGCACTGAGAACCCCCGGCGCGGATCAGCCGCGCTGGGAGGGCGGCTTGCGATCGAAGGGAGGCTGAGGGGGCGTCTCCTCGAACGCGAAATCGAGCCCTCCGCACGCGACCCACTCGTCCACCAGCCTGCCGTCGATCCCGATCTCGGCGACGAGCGCCTCCAGTAGCTCCTCCCGTGTCAGGTCGCGCACGTCCATCCCCGCTGCCGTCTTCGACACACGCAGGTTCCCCACCAGAATTCGCTTCTCCCCGGGGTAGTTTCGCCGCGCATAGAGCCGCCGGTTGAACGCGCTCTTCTCGCGCGACCGTTCGTAGCCGTCGAGGTGGAACGAGAGCGAGATCGGATGCGGCAGGAGCCGGAACGGAAGCGAGCCTTGGGGCGGAAAGTCGATCCACACGAGATGGCTGCCCCCCTCCGGCTCGACCTCGGCCGCGAACTCCCCGGAGCCAATGTGGACCTCGTCGGTGAGCGGAAGCGGGTCCACGGTGAGAAAGGAGCTGTCGACCAGCCACGTTTGCCCGTCGATCAATACGCGATTGGTCGCGTGATTGATCGGACCAAGGTCGCGCGCCGATCCGGCGCTGCGCCTCACGTCGAACCCGGCAGACCGGATCAGCGCGTAGAGCGCGTTGCTCCCCGGCCAGCACGTCCCGGCAGCGCCTCGCTCGACCCAGACCTCGAAGAAATCCTCGGCGGTTCTCCCGGGCAGCTCCCGCCCGGTCTGGAGGGCGATGACCTTGCGCACGTTGTCGAACGAGACATGCGCGCACCAGGCGCCGTAGAGCTCGCGGAGTCCGTCGTAATCGGGCGACGGCGTACGGGAGAGCCCCAGCCGCTCCAGAATCCGCTCCCTTAGGGCTTCCGGAAGCGCCGGTTCCTCCAGACTGGTCGCGGAAATCTCGTTCATGCCGACACTGTACCATCTCGGGTCGTTGGTGTAGCTTCACCGCCATGGGCGATTCACGCGTCGACAAGCTGGCCGACCTCCTCGTCAATTACTCCATCTCCGTCCAGCCCGGACAGAAGATCGCGATTCAGGGGACCTCGCTCGCCGAGCCCCTGATCCGTTCGGTCTATGCCGAGGTCCTGAAAGCCGGCGGGCACCCCGTCGTTCTCGCCACCCTCCCCGGTCTCGACGAGCTCCTCTATCGGTACGGGTCCGACGATCAGCTCGAGCATGTGTCCCCTCCCCACAAGCTCGTCATCGACACCTACGACGGACTCATCGCCATCATGGGATCCGCGAACACCCGGGCGCTCAGCAACGTCCCCCCCGCCAAGATGGCGCGAAACCAGCGCGCCATGAGCGAGGTCACGCAGACGTTCATGCGCCGCAACGCGGCCAAAGAGCTGCGATGGGTGGGAACGCTCTTCCCCACGAACGCCACGGCGCAGGACGCGGAGATGGGGCTCGCCGAATTCGAAGACTTCGTCTACGGAGCCTGCCTCCCCGATCTCGACGATCCGATCGGCTACTGGAAGAAGTTCTCCAAGTGGCAGCAGGGGCTCGTGGAGTGGCTCAAGGGAAAGAAGGAAGTCCACGTCATCGGTCCCGACACGGACTTGCGTTTGAGCATCGAGGGACGCCCGTTCATCAACTGCGACGGGCGCGCCAACATGCCCGATGGCGAAGTCTTCACGAGTCCCATCGAAGGTTCCGTCGAGGGACACGTGCGCTACACGTACCCCGCGATCTATCGTGGACGCGAGGTGACGAACGTGCGGCTCAAGCTCGAGAAGGGGCGTGTCGTGGAGGCCAAGGCTGACAAGGGGCAGGATTTCCTGCTCCGGACGCTCGACGTGGACGAGGGAGCGCGCGTGCCCGGAGAGTTCGCGATCGGAACGAATCGCGGCGTCACGCGTTTCATGCGCCAGACCCTGTTCGACGAGAAGATCGCTGGGACGTTCCACATGGCGCTCGGCGCCAGCATCCCCGAGTCCGGCGGCACCAATCTATCCGCGGTGCACTGGGACATGGTCTGCGACTTGAGGCCTGGCGGCGAGATCCGGGTCGACGGCGAGCTCCTGCACAAGAACGGAGAGTTCGTCGTCAAGTTCTGAGGTCTCGTTGGGCCGGCCAGCGTTTCAGAAGGCCATCGTCCGACCGCCCGCACCTAATTTCGGCGACGGGCACACGACCGCACACCTCGGATCTCCCGATCACTCGCTCGCGCTCCTCCAGCACGAGGCCTACTGCACCGCTCTGGAGCGCTGCGGACTCGCCCTGACGCGACTCCCCGCGGATCCGCGCTATCCCGATTCCGCGTTCGTCGAGGACACCGCGATTTTCGCGGGCGGCCACGCCCTTCTGACGCGGCCCGGCGTGCCCAGCCGTCAAGGCGAAGTCGCGGCCATTCGGGATGCGCTCGCGACGTTCTACACCGATTTGAAGCGAATCGAGGATCCAGGGACGCTGGATGGGGGTGACGTGTGCGAAGCGGAGGAGCACGTGCTCATCGGCATCTCCAAGCGTACAAACCCAGAGGGAGCTCGTCAGCTCGCGACCTTCCTGGCGAGCGTGGGGCTCGCGTCGGACACGATCGACGTCCGTGGAATCCCGGGCATCCTTCACTTGAAGAGCGGCCTGGCCCACGTCGGCCACGGCCGCCTGGTCGCCATCGCCGCACTCGCCTCTCATCCCGCCCTCGCGCGCTATCAAGTGCTCACGGTCGACGACGCCGAGGCGTACGCGGCTAACTGCGTCCTCGTGAACGAGCGCATCCTCGTGCCGGCGGAGCACCCCCGAACGCTCGCCGCGCTCGAGCATCTCGGCACGGAGACGATCGCACTCGCCATGTCGGAATTCCAGAAGATGGACGGTGGGTTGAGCTGCTTGTCGCTGCGCTTCTGAGGCTCGGGACGCCTCGCTACTCCGGGGGGAGTTTCACGACAAAAAAGGACATGGGGGTGTGCGAGAGCTGCCACGGCCAGAATGCTCCATCCACCCCCGCCCACACAGCATAAATCTGTCCCCCCGCTTCCTTCGTTTTCACGGCTACGGCGCGCGCCATATCGTGGGTCCACCGCTTGGGCTTGACCGCGTTAGGATCCCCCGCTCCGAAGAAAGGCGAGAGAGGCACTGACATGACGTCGTTGTTCCCGTAGCTCGGAGTATCG
>DATEOQ010000407.1:0-4127 GCA_035273905.1 Candidatus Eiseniibacteriota bacterium
CCATGTCCGCGCGCGTCTGCGGCTCGGGCAGCATCTTCGCGCCGATCACGTAGGTGAGGAACGAAGCGGCCACCCATCCCGCGAGCCCGGCGACGAGTCCTCCGAGGAGTCCCCGCTCGCCGGCTGCGAGCCCGCCGATTCCGGCGGCGATCGACGAGAGCACCACCACGCCGAGCGCCTGTCCGTTCGCCGTCTTGTCCGCTTCCACGTCCTCGTACGTCGCGGCGTCCAGCTTCGCCGCACCGATCACCCGCTGAACCCACGACGCCATCGATGTCCCCCCGCTCAGGTCTTGGACAGCACCCTCGCCGACACGAGCTCCGCCACGACCTTGTCGGCGACCTTCAGGCGAATCTCGTCCCGGGATGCCGGATCGACCGACTCGCTCGTTCCGGTCCAGACGAGCCTGCCGTCTGGGCCCGTACTGTAGACGTCGATCTGGTGGCGCACCACCTGTTCCGTCTCGACGTACCCGGGCTCGTAAATGTGGCGGTAGTAGTTGTAATAAACGCCATACCAGCGGTCATATCCGAGCGCGGGCACCGTCCGGACGTAGCCCGGGACGTAGTGGGTCTCGCTCTCGGTGCCGAGGGGATGGACGATCATGACGCCGTCGAATCCTTCCCGCTGCACCCCCGTGATCACCGCGTCGGTGTCGGGAAGCTCGCCCGGGAACAGTGAATACGACGGCACGGCGTGAACGTGGTGGGTGGCGAGCTCCTCCGACATCCGGTCTTCCCAGTTGCGCCGAGCAGCCGGGTTTCGCATGACCCCCATGACCATCATGCTGCGCATGGGGGAAGCGTATTGGGGATCACGCCACATGTTCGTGAGGCTGGTGCTGGGTCCGGCACAGCCGGCAAGAGCCAGGACCGAGAGAAGCGGAAGTAGGGCGAGACGACGCGGGAACGCGAGAAGAGGCACTGCCATGGCCAACCTCCCTGCACTTTAGAGCGTGGGCGGCTCCACGCGTTGTGGGGACCTCCGTATCGGCCGGAAGGCGCTCTCATCCGGATCGGGCGCCCGCTGCGCCCGCTCCCGCGCTTCCATCCAGAATGCTTCCTGGGCCCTGACGGGCTTCCGCCGGCCCTCCCGCCGGACGAACGTCCCGTCGGGCCGTAGTTCCCTGGCTTTCACGTTGTCTGCAAAAAGTGTGTCCAGAATGCGCCCCAGCCGGGCCCGGTGCTGCGGATCGAGCACCGGAACGACCAGCTCCACGCGGCGGTCGAGATTGCGCGGCATCCAGTCGGCGCTCCCGATGAAGACCTCCGCGTCGCTCCCCGTGCCGAACTCGAAGATCCGGCTGTGCTCGAGAAACCGATCCACCAGCGACACCACGCGGACCGTCTCGCTCAACCCCGGCACGCCCGGACGGATGAGACACGACCCTCGCACGTTGAGATCGATCGCGACGCCTGCCTGCGATGCCTCGTAGAGAGCGTCGACCAGTCTCGTATCGATGAGCGCGTTCACCTTCACGCGGATTCGCGACGGCTCGCCGGAGCGCGCCCGCTCCGCCTCGCGATGGATGAGCGCGAGGAATCGCTGACGGAGCCCGAGGGGCGCCATTGCGATGCGGCGCCATGGCAGGGGCTCGCTGTAGCCGGTCACCACGTTGAAGAAGGACGTGAGATCCGCGCAGAGATCTTCGTCCGACGTGAGGAGGCTCAGGTCCGAGTAGTCGGACGCGGTCCGCTCGTTGTAATTGCCCGTCCCGATGTGGGCGTAGCGCTCGATGCCCTCGGTGCCGCGGCGCACGACGAGCAGCGCCTTCGCGTGCGTCTTCAGGCCGGCCAGGCCGTAGAGCACCTGCGCGCCTGCGTCCTCGAGCCGCTGCGCCCAGTTCACGTTTCGCTCCTCGTCGAACCGCGCCTGGAGCTCGATGAGAACCGTGACCTGCTTTCCGTTCGCCGCAGCGAGCTCGAGCGAGCGCACCACCTCGCTGCTCGAGGACGTGCGATACAGCGTCTGCTTGATCGCGAGCACGGCGGGATCCTCGGCCGCGAGCCGCAGGAGCCGGAGCACGGGCTCGTAGCTCTCGTACGGATGGAAGAGGAGGAGGTCGCGCTCCGCGATCTCGGCCCAGAGCCCTTCGCCTGGCGCGATGCCCGGCTGCGACTGAGGCAGCCAGGGGACGGCGCGTGGCGCGGGCAACGACGGAAGGCGCGCGAAGTCCATGAGGAACCGGAGATCGATCGGGCGCGGCAAGCGGAAGACCGAGTCTCGGTCGAGCTCGAGCGCGCGCATCAGATCCTCGACCAAGGGCTCGCTCGCGGAGTCCTCGATCTCGAGACGCACGGGATCTCCGTGCACGCGGCTCCGGAGCACCTGCTCCACGGCGTCCATGAGGTCCTCGGACTCCTGGTCGTCGGGCGAGAAATCGGCATCGCGCGTGACGCGGAACGCCGCAGCCTCGACGAGCGTGTGTCCCTCGAAGAGCTCCCCCACGCTCTGGCGGATCGCGTCTTCGAGGAGCACGAAGCGCGGCGCTTTCGTGGAGACCGCGATCCAGCGCGGCGCGGCGCGTGGGAGCTGCACGATGGCGAGGCGCTCGCTTCCGCCCGGTCCGAGCACGCGCACGGCGAGATAGAGGACGAGATTCGTGACGTGCGGGAGCGGGAACGCCGCAGTCACCGCGGACGGCGTGAGCGTCGGGAAGATCTCGCGCCGGAACGTGCGCTCGATCCCCTTTCGCTCCCGCTCTTCGAGATCGTCCGGGGCGAGAATGCGAACGCCGGCGTCGCGCAGCGCGGGCTCGATTCCTTCCGACCAAACGGACGCCGCGCGCACCGCCAGATCGTGGGCGCGCGCGGAGAGGCGCGCGAGCAACTCTTGAGGGCTCGATCCGTCGGGATAGGCGAGCTGCGTTCCCTCGAGAACGAGCTCGCGCACGCCCGCGACCCGGATCATGAAGAACTCGTCCATGTTGGACGCGAAGATGCCGAGGAATCGCGCCCGCTCGAGGACGGGGTTCGACGCGTCCTGCGCCTCCTCGAGGACGCGCTCGTTGAACTCGAGCCACGTCACGAGCCGGTTCAGGTAGCGCGGTTCGAGGGGCTTGCCGTCGGCCATGGATGCGGGCTCCGGGGGAAGATCGAGAGGACGGCCAGTTCCGTCCAATTGTAACAAGCAAATGAGGTTACGCCGAAACGGGACCTTCGTTCAAGGGGGCCGCCTCCCTACGACCTTCGTCCCAATCACGGATCCCTGGTGGAATGGCGGTGTTAAGTATGCTTAAATCCTCCCGGGCGCCATCCGGACCTCCGTCCACCACCTCGAGAGAACGGTACGTCATGGAAGTTTGGAAGCGATTCAACGAGAAGGAGCTGACCCATTCGATGGCCCATTACCTCATGGCCATTTCCGCGCTGAGCCAGAACGGAGGCGCGTCGGTGAGCGCCATCGCGGAGCGCCTCGGCGTGAGCAAGGCCGGCGTGACCTCCATGCTGCGCACCCTGAAGAACCGCGGCCTCGTGGATCATGAGCGCTACGGCGACGTGCAGCTCACGAAAGTGGGCCAGCGCCTCTCCGCGCGCACGGAGCGAAGCCGCGACGTGCTCACGCGCTTCTTCGTCGAGACCCTCGGCGTGGAGCCTTCGGCGGCCGAGGAAGACGCGTGCATGATCGAGCACCTGGTCAGCGTGTCGTCCATGATCGAGCTGCTTCGCATGACGGCCTTCCTCGCTTCCGACGATCCCGCCGCCGAGCGCTTCCGCACCGCGTTCCGGGACTACCAGAGCCACTGCCGTGCTGGCTCCGCGGGCGAAGGCTGCCCCGTGTGCCGCGGCCACTGTCTCAGGAACACCATCGAAGATGTCGAAGCCGCCGTCGATGAGGCGCAGGCTTCGCTCCGCACGGGAGGCCACGCGTGAGATCGCTCGACCGCATCGTTCCAGGCTCGCGCGCGGTGGTGCACGACATCGAGGCCGGGGATTCCTTCTCCCGCTCGCTCCTCGAGCTGGGCCTCGTCCCCGGAACCGAAATCGAAGTGATTCGGCGCGCTCCGCTCGGGGATCCCATCGAGCTCGTGGTGCGCGGCTCCCACTTCTCGATCCGGCGTCAGGAGGCGCGTCGCATCCTTGTCAAAGCACTTTGAGCGAATCGCTCTGGTTGGCAGTCCCAATTCG
>DATEOQ010000408.1:0-2168 GCA_035273905.1 Candidatus Eiseniibacteriota bacterium
CGACCACGGGTTCATCGCGGGGCTGGCTTCGGTTCCGATCACGCCGTTTTCCATGAAGGACTGGGACCGCTGGGAGGAAGGGCTGGCCGCCGCGGCCAAGATGGAGGGATTCCGGAGCGAGCCGGACGGCGGCCTCCGCGCGTACACGTTCCGCGGCCGCGAGCGTCGCGAAGCGCTGGCTGTCGATCTGGATCAGCTCGAGAAGGAGATGCCGGAGGACGGAGCGCCCTTGATCTGCGTCTTCCACGGGCCGCCCTACGGCACCGCGCTGGACCAGATCGCCCGCGGGGTGCACGTGGGGTCGCGCGAGTCCCGGCGTTTCCTCGAGCGGCGGCGTCCCCTCCTCTCGCTCCACGGCCACATCCACGAGTCGCCGGCGATTTCAGGCCGGTTCGCCGAGCGGCTTGGCCGTACGATCTGCGTCAATGCCGGGCAACGCATGGGGAACGCGCTCCACGCGGTCTGGTTCCGCCTGGACGACATTGCGGGCACGCTCACGCATTCACTTCTGGGCCCGGCCGAGTTGGGAATGAGCCCTTCGGCCTAGGCCTTTTGGAGCGCTGGGACTTGACGATTTCCTCATTTTGTATACTGTATACAATATGGAGTTGCCCATGAACCGACCGTCTCCCGCCGTCCCGCGCATCGCCGTCTTCGCCCTCAGCGCCTTTCTAGTGTCCTACGTCACAGTGGGTTGCAGTCACGCACAGTCCGGGGACGACTCCCGCTGGTGGGGCCACGTCCGTGCCCTTGCCTCCGACGACCTTCGGGGGCGGCGGACCGGAACCGACGATTTCGCCCGCGCCGCGGCCTACGTAGCGGCCCAGTACCGCGGGCTCGGCGTGGACTCTCTCGGCCCCGCCGGCTACTACCAGGACGTGCCGTTCGTCTCCCGGACCATCGACGAGTCTCGCTGCACGGTGACCCTTCTGCCGGAAGAGGGAAGTCCCAAGGATCTTCGCATGGGCGACGACGCCACCCTCATCAAGAGCTCTCCGCTCGATCGGGACATCAACGCCCCTCTCGTCTTCGTGGGTTACGCGGTCGTCGCGCCGGAAGCCAAGTACGACGACCTCGAGTGGCAGGACCTGAAAGGGAAGATCGCGGTCTACGTGGCCGCGGGTCCCGCCGCGGTGCCGGATCCCATGCGGGCTCACGTTCAGTTCGCGGCGGAGCGCTGGGCCCATCTCAAGGCGGCCGGAGCGATCGGCGCGATCGCGATCCCCAACCCGGCCACCATGGAGGCCGGGTGGTCCCGCTACATCCAGAACCGCGCGCAGCCGGGAATGGCCCTGGACGACAAGGCGGACAAGGAGCTCGACGGGCAGCGCTTCGCCATGCGCCTCAATCCGGCGCGCGCGGATACCCTGTTCGAGGGCTCGCAGCACACGTGGTCCGAGATCGCGACGCTCGCGAAGCGGGGCGAGCAGCTCCCCACGTTCGAGATACCGATGCGCCTCCGCGCGCACGTGGAGGCGAAGACCTGGCGCCTCCACTCGCCGAACGTGATCGGCGTGATCCCTGGATCGGATCCCGTTCTCCGGAACGAGTACGTCCTCCTCACCGCCCACCTCGACCACCTGGGTGTGGGCGCGCCCGTCGACGGGGACTCGATCTACAACGGCGCGATGGACAATGCCTCCGGCGTCGCCACGCTCCTCGAGACGGCGCGCGCCCTGCGCGAGGGTCCGGCCCCCAAGCGCTCGGTGATCCTGGCCGCGCTCACGGGCGAGGAGGAAGGGCTCTACGGTTCGCGCTACTTCACGCTCCATCCGCTCGTGCCGATGGCGAAGATCGTCGCGGAGATCAACGTCGACATGGTGCTCCCGATCGTTCCGCTGACGCACCTGGTCGTCTACGGCTTGAACGAGTCGTCGCTCGGGCCCCGCGCGACAGCGGTGGCGCAGCGTCACGGCGTCGCGACCCAAAAGGACCCCGAGCCGCAGCGCAATCTCTTCGTCCGGAGCGATCAGTACAACCTGATCCGCGCCGGCGTCCCGTCGCTCGCGTTCGCGACGGGGTTCGAGCCGGACACGCCGGCCGAGGCTCGGCTCCAAGACTGGCGGCACAAGCGGTACCACGCTCCGTCCGACGACCTCGATCAACCGATCGACCACCAGGCCGCGGCGCTCTGGAACGACATCCTCCTCGATCTCGTGCGGGACACC
>DATEOQ010000409.1:0-3473 GCA_035273905.1 Candidatus Eiseniibacteriota bacterium
CGGCCCGCGGATGAAGCTAGTGTTCTACGACACCCCTAAAGTGGTTGGGGCGGGAGGATTCGAACCTCCGAATGGGAGATCCAAAGTCTCCTGGCTTACCACTTGCCGACGCCCCAACAGGGCTTGAGCTACAGCGTCGTCCCGATCAGGGATGGCGGCTGCTTCGAGCGCTCCCGCTCGTACTCGTCGAGGATGCGATCCTCGATGAACTTCCGCGTCTCGTTGTTGATGGGATGAGCGACATCCTGATACGTCCCGTCGGGCCGCTTGCGGCTCGGCATGGCCACGAACATCCCGTTCGTCCCCTCGATGATCTTGAGGCCTCGGATGACGAACGCGTCGTTGAAGGTCATGCTTGCGAACGCTTTCAGCTTGTCGTCTTCCCTGAGCGAAATCCGCACTTCAGTGATCTCGAGTGTCATGCGTCACTCCACCTCGAGTTCCGGAGGCCGATCCCTCGGCGTCCCTGACCCCCACACCAGGACTCTGGCACCCGCCCCGCGGTACCCCTGTCGCTCTCCCGCTACGCGAGAAGAGCTACGACGGCACCACGCTCCAGAGTGCGAACCGCGCGAACCTGTGCGCCCCGTCCCACGAGTCCGTTCGCAAGGCGAAGCGCGTCCTCTCGAGTGCGCTGGATGCCGAAGAGAGTCGATCCGCTCCCGGCAAGCAGCGCCTTCACCGCGCCGCCGCCGATGAGGGCGTGTCGGAGCGCGGCCAGTACTGGAAACCTCGGAAGGACAACGTCCTCGAAATCATTTCGCATCTCGCTCCAGGCCGCATCCAGATCACGGCCCGCGAGTGCGGACTCGAGGAACGTAGCGCGATCGTCATTTCGTGTCAATCTCAAACTGACCTGCCTATACGCCCAAGTCGTTGAAATTGCGAGAGGTGGAGTGACGAGGACCATCCAGAGCGGCTCGGGCATGGGACAAAGTTGTCTCACTACTTCTCCCCTTCCGGTCGCGCGGGCCGTCCCTCCCCTTATGAAGAACGGGACATCGGAGCCGAGGCGCGCCGCGAGTGCGTGGAGCTCGTCCATGGAGAGGCCGAGACCGAGGAGCCGATTCGCGCCGAGCAGGAAGCCCGCCGCGTCGCTGCTCCCTCCTCCGAGCCCCGCACCGACGGGGATCCGCTTCGTGAGTGTGGCGCGGATCCCTCGAGGAAGCCGGCCGTCCGCGCGCTCCACGAGGAGATCCCACGCGCGGGTCACGAGATTCGGCGCGTCTCCCGGGATGGGGATGCCACGCGTCGTGAGCGCGAGACCTTCGCGGGCCGGCTCGAGCGTGATGTCGTCCTCGAGCGCGATCGTCTGGAGGATGGTGTCGATCTCGTGATAGCCATCGGGGCGCTTCCCGAGGATCCAGAGGCCGAGGTTGATCTTCGCCGGACAGCGGACGCGAAGCGGGGCCGCGTCACCCCGGGTCAGGGGCGCGGCCACGTGAGGATCGCGAGCACGGCCGCACACCAGAGGATGACGTTCACCAGCGTCGCCTTGTCCCTCAGGAGGTGCTCGGAGGGGTTCCCTCCCTTTTCCTCGGCGTACATCAAGTAGAGGTAGCGGAAGATGCCGTAGAGCACGAACGGGATCGTGAGATAGAGCGGACGTCCGCCGAACTTCGCGAGCGTCTCCGGAGCAATCGTGTAGACCGAGTAGGCGAGCACGGTCGCGCTCGTCACCACCGCGACGAGCTGGTCCAGGAGCTTCGTCGTGTACGAGCCGAGCGCGGCGCGGTGCCTCGAGGCGTCCCCCTCGAGCACTGAGAGCTCGTGCCGCCGCTTCCCGATCGCCAGGAAGAGCGCGAGGAAGAAAGCGCAGACGAGGAGCCACGGCGAGAGCTCGATCGACTCGGCGCCGGCCGGTGCGCGGTCCCGGAGGAGCTCCACCCCCGCGGTGGCGCGGAGCACGAATCCAAGCGCGATCGAGACCACGTCGAGGAGGACGACGCGTTTCAAGACGAGTGAGTAGGCGAGGGTCAAGAGCACGTACGCGAGGGCCGTGCAGCCGAATCGCCAGCCGATCGCGTAGGAGCCGCCGAGGCCCAGAGCGAGGAGCACGATGGCCGCGGTGAGCGCGACCGGAACGGGAAGCGCACCGGACGCCACCGGCCGGCGCCGCTTCTCCGGATGGAGCCGGTCCCGCTCGACGTCGAGCACGTCGTTCAGGAGATACATGCCCGACACCGCGAGCGAGAACGTGAAGAACCCCGCGATCGCGGGAATCACGAACACGGGGTCGAGGATCTTCAGCGTGAAGACGAGTCCGGCGAAGAGGACCAGATTCTTGGTCCACTGGTAGACCCGCATCGAAGCGAGGAACGGCTTCATCGGCGCTGGCGCGGCCTCCGGGAACGGGTGCGTACCGCCTGCTCGGCCCGCTCGCAGCAGAGATGGCCCACGACCAGGTGAACCTCCTGGACGCGCGGCGTCTCCTGGCTCGGCACGACGAGGGCGAGATCGCAGCGGCGCGCGAACGCGCGACCCGATGCGCCGGTCATGCCGATCACGGTCATCCCACGCCGGCGCGCGGCGGCCACGGCGGCGAGGATGTTCGGCGAGCGGCCGCTGGTCGTCATGGCGACGAGGAGATCCTTCGCGCGGCCGAGGGCCTCGATCTGGCGCGCGAAGACCCGGTCGAATCCAGTGTCGTTCCCGACCGCGGTCAGGAGCGACGTGTCGGTGGTCAGCGCGACCGCGGGAATCGCAGCGCGGTCCATGAGGAAGCGCGCGACCAGCTCGGTGGCCAGGTGCTGCGCCTCCGCCGCACTTCCGCCGTTGCCGCAAAAGAAAAGGGTCCGGCCCTCAACCGCGGCCTTCGCGAACAGGTCGGCCATCTCCTCGATCCGCTCCTCCTCGGTCTCGAGGGTGAGCGTGAGGAGCCTCGCTCCTTCGGCCAGGCCGCGACGCACGTTGCTCCCGCGCGGGGTCATGTCACCTCCGCGGACGGGCGCGCGCTCAGGTACTGACGCACCGCCTCTTCCCAGGGGCGCAGGTTCTCTCCGGTGAGCGCCCGGAAGCGCGCGCCGGAGAGGACCGAGTAACGCGGACGGGGTGCGGGACGGGGAAACTCCTCCGTGGTCACGGGCGTGATGCTCGCGTCGGCGATTCGCATCGTCCTGGCGATCTCGCGCGCGAAGCCGTACCACGTGGTCTGTCCCGAATTGGTGGCGTGGACGATACCCTGCGCACCGCGCCGCAGGAGGAGCTCGATCGCGTGCGCGAGATCGCGCGCGTAGGTGGGCGCGCCCTTCTGGTCGTCCACCACGCGGAGCGGCGCTCCCTGGGCGAGCTTCGCCGCGATCGTATCGACGAAGTTCTTTCCGCCGGCGCCGAAGAGCCACGAGGTGCGCACCACGATGTAGGGCGCGCCGGACGCTGCGGCCGCCTCCTCCCCCGCGAGCTTCGAGCTTCCGTACACGCTCTTCGGCCCGGTGGGGTCCTCTTCGAGATAGGGGGTCGTCTTCGTGCCGTCG
>DATEOQ010000410.1:0-5927 GCA_035273905.1 Candidatus Eiseniibacteriota bacterium
TAGGATTTGAGGCCGCGGAAGCTCTTCCGCTCCGCGCCGTGGCCGCCGAGGTAGAACTCCTTGACGTCCTCATTGGTGGAGAGCGCCTCCGCCGTGCCGTCGAGCACCACCTTGCCGCCCTCCATGATATAGCCGTAGGAGGCGACGGAGAGCGCCATGCGCGCGTTCTGCTCCACGAGGACGATCGTCATCCCCTGCTCCCGGATCTCGCGGATGACCCGGAAGATCTCCCGCACGAGGATCGGCGCCAGGCCGAGCGAGGGCTCGTCCATCAAGAGGAGCTTGGGGCGCGACATGAGGGCGCGGCCGATCGCGAGCATCTGCTGCTCACCGCCGCTCAAGGTGCCCGATGCCTGGCGCCGGCGCTCCTCGAGCCGCGGGAAGATCGCGTAGACCTTCTTCCGATCCTGGATGATTCCCGCGCGGTCCTTCCGGAGATAGGCGCCCAGCTCGAGATTGTCCTCGACACTCAGATTGGCGAACACGATCCGCCCCTCGGGCACGTGAGAGACGCCGAGCTTCACGATGTCGTGCGCGGGACAGCCCGCGAGGGACTTCCCCTCGAAACGGATCGTCCCCTGGCTCGGGCGGAGGAGTCCCGAGATCGCGCGGAGCGTCGTGCTCTTCCCCGCCCCGTTCGCCCCCACGAGCGTCACGATCTGCCCCGGCTCCACCGTGATGGTGACGCCTTTCAGGGCGTGGATCGCGCCGTAGTGGACGTGAACGTTCTCGAGGTCGAGCAGGCTCAAACCGCGTCTCCCAGATAGGCTTCGATCACCTTGGGGTTGCTCCGGATGGCCGACGGCACCCCTTCGGCGATACATACCCCGTAATCGAGCACCGTGATCCGCTCGCAGATGCCCATGACCACCTTCATGTCGTGCTCGATGAGGAGGACCGTCAGCTTGTAGCGATCCCGCACGTCGTGGATGAGCCGCATCAGCGCCTCGGTTTCCTGCGGATTGAGCCCGGCCGCCGGCTCGTCGAGCAGAAGGAGCCGCGGCTCCGCCGCGAGCGCCCGCGCGATCTCGAGCCGCCGCTGCTCGCCGTACGGCAGCCCGCCCGCCAGCGTGTCGCGGTAGCCATCGAGCCCGAACGAGCGAAGGAGCTCTTCCGAGCGCGCGAGGATGTCGGCCTCCTCGGCCGCGGACCGGCTGGTCGCGAGGATGCTGTCGAGAAGACCCGCGCCGGCGTGCGTGTGGCACGCGATCCGCACGTTGTCGAGGCAGGTCAGCGCCGCGAAGATGCGCGGATTCTGGAACGTGCGCGCGATCCCCGCGCGCGCGATCGAGGAGGTCACGCGGCCGTCGATGCGCTTCCCCTCGAAGCGGATCTCGCCCGACGTGGGCGCGTAGACGCCGGTGATGAGATTGAACACGGTCGTCTTCCCCGCGCCGTTCGGGCCGATCAGGCCGGCGAGGAGTCCCGGGTCGAGCGTGAAGTCGAGATCCGCCACGGCGCGAAGCCCCCCGAACGCGCGCGTCACGCGCTTCAATTCGAGGAGGGGCCCGCTCACTTTCGACGCTTCCCCTCGGTCTTCCCGAGAATGCCCTGCGGCCGCGCGATCATGAGCACGATCAGGAGGAGCGAGTAGATGATGAGCCGCTCCGAGCTCGCGAAGCGAAGCGCCTCCGGAAGCGCGGTCAGGACCGTCGCGCCGAGGACCGATCCGAGGAGGCTCCCCATCCCACCGAGCACGACCATCACGATGACCTCGATCGACTTCATGAACGTGAAGCTGTTGGTGTGGAGGTACGTGTAATGCGCGAAGAGCCCGCCCGCGACGCCGGCGAAGAAGGCCGCGACCACGAACGCGGTCACCTTGTAGCGCGTGGTCGGAACGCCCAGCGCCTCCGCGGCGATCTCGTCCTCGCGGATCGCGAGGAACGCGCGGCCGTGATACGAGCGGAGGAGATTCCGGAGCACGATCCACGTCGCGAGCGCGCCGGCGATCACCCAGGCGAGGTCGGTGCGGCGCGGTATGCCCGCGAAGCCGCGCGCCCCGCCGACCGCGTCGATGTTCAAGATCGCGACCCGGATGATCTCGCCGAAGCCGAGCGTGACGATGGCCAGGTAGTCGCCCCGGAGCCGCATCGACGGGAGCCCGACCAGGAAGCCCGCGATCGCGCTCGCCAATCCACCGACGAGGAGCGCGAGGAGGAGCGGGCCCACGATGGCGAGGCCGGTCGCGTCGGGGTCCACGCCGAAGAGCCGCGGCACCGCGTACACGGTGAACGCCGCGGACGCGTAGGCGCCGACGGCCATGAAGCCCGCGTGGCCGATCGAGAACTGCCCGGTGATCCCGTTCACGAGATTGAGGCTCAGGGCGAGCATCACGTTGAGCCCGCAGAGCACGAGGATCCGGTAGAAGTAGGGGTTCACCCAGTTGACGGCGAGCCGGTCCACCCCCAGGGCGAGGGCGATCGCGGCGGCCACCCAGAGGAGCCCCCGCGCGAAGCTAAACTTTCTCGGCGACATTCCTTCCCAGGAGCCCCGCCGGCCGGATCAAGAGGACGAGGATCAGGATGACGAAGGCGATCGCGTCGCGGTAGGTCGAGGAGACGTAGCCCACCACCAGGTACTCCGACACCCCCATCACCAGACCGCCGATCACCGCTCCGGGGATGCTGCCGATGCCGCCGAGCACGGCGGCGACGAAGGCCTTGATGCCGGGCATGATCCCCATCAAGGGCTCGATCTTGGGATTCGTGAGGCCGACGAGCACGCCGGCCGCAGCGGCGAGCGCCGATCCGATCGCGAAGGTGATGGTGATGATCCGGTTCACGGGAATGCCCATCAGGCTCGCGGCGTCCCGGTTGAACGCGACCGCGCGCATGGCCTTCCCCGTCCGGGTGCGCTGGATGAAGAGGGTCAGCGCGATCATGAGGAGGATCGACACGGCCACGACCGTGATCTGGTGATTCGTGACGATCACGCCGCCGGGGAGCGTGACCCGCCTCGGCGGGATGAGCTGCGGGAAGAACTTGGGATCCGCGCCGAACACGCGGAGGCCGGCGTTCTCGAGGAAGAGCGACACGCCGATCGCGGTAATGAGCGCCGTGAGCCTCGAGGAGCGGCGCACCGGCCGGTAGGCGAAGAACTCGATCAGCATCCCGAGGAGCGCGCTGGCGAGCATCGCTCCGAGGAGGACGAGGAGCGCCATCGGCAGGGACGCCCCCGCGCCCCCGGCGCCGGTCGCGGACGCGATGTAGTAGGCGGCGAACGCCCCCACCATATAGACGTCACCGTGCGCGAAGTTGATGAGTCGCAGGATGCCGTACACCATGGTGTAGCCGAGCGCGATGAGGGCGTAGATGCTCCCCCACGCGATACCGTTGGCGAGCTGCTGGAAGAGCTCCTGCACGCGTTCTCTGGGGCTTCCCGCTTAGGGCTCGACCGTCGCCACGAACTCGTACTTGCCGTTCTTGATCCCGACGAAGACGGCGGGCTTCACGGCGTTCCGCGCGGCGTCGAGCGTGATGCGTCCGGTGACGCCGGGATAGTCCTTCGTCGAGGCGATCCGTTCACGGAGCTTCGCGCGCGCGGCCTTCTGCGCGTCGTTCCGGGGACCGAGGAGCGCCTTGAAGGCGGCGGGGTCCTCGGTGCGGAGCCGGTCGATCGCCGCGGTCAGCACTCCCGCGGCGTCATACGCCAGCGCGGCAAGACCGTCCGGCTTCGCGTTGTAGCGCGCCTTGTACTCGGTCACGAACTTCTGGATGGCGGGGTTCGGATCCTCTTCCCAGTAGTGGTTCACGTGGTAGGAGCCGTTGAGCGCGTCCTGACCGATCTCGATCAGCTTGTCCGACACCCAGCCGTCGCCGCCCACCATGGGAACGTCGAGCCCCATCTCGCGCGCCTGGCGCGCAATGAGACCGACCTCGGTGTAGTAGCCCGGCACGACGAGGACCTGCGGCTTCTTCGACTTGATGACGGTGAGCTGCGCTTTGAAGTCCTGGTCTCCCTCGGAGTAGGCCTCGTCGGCGACGATCGTCCCGCCGAGCGCGTGGTACGCGTCCGTGAAGTAGTTCGCGAGTCCGACCGAGTAGTCGTTCTTGATGTCGCGGAAGACCGCCGCCTTCGTGAAGCCGAGCTTCTCCTTGGCGAACTTCGCGATCATCTGACCCTGGAAGGGATCGATGAAGCAGACGCGGAAGATGTAGTCGCCGATCTCCGTGACCTTGGGGTTGGTGGACGAGGGCGAGATCATCGGCACGCCGCTCTGCTGGCAGATGGGAGCCGCCGCCATGCTCCGGCTCGACGCCACCTCGCCCAGCACCGCGATCACGCCGTCCTGGTCCACCAGCTTGTTCACGGCCGTCGCCGCTTCCTCGGGCTTCGACTGATCGTCCTCGACGATCACCTTGACCTTGGTGCCGCCGATCCCGCCCGCCGTGTTCAGGTTGTCGAGATAGAGCTCGATCCCGTTCTTGGAGGAGATCCCGAACGTGGCCGTGGTGCCGGTGAGCGATCCGTACTCGCCGATGACGATCTCATTGCTCTGCTTGGCGCAACCCGTCACGAGGCCGAGCGCCGTTACGAGCGCGAGGGCGAGCCACCAGGGTCGAAGGGACCGGATCATGCTCCATCCTCCATGACGTAAGTGTTTGGCTTCAATGTGATTGTCGTGCACGAACATCCACCGGCACCCTAGCCGATGGGACCGGGGGTTTCAAGGGTCAACCGGGGCTTGCGCGAGCGGCACCGCTTTGCCGTTCTTGATCGTGAGCCGCTCCGGAAACGCGGCCACCGCCGGCTTCAGCGAGCGAAGCGCGCGCTCCTCGTCGTCGTCGTAGACCTGCGTGCGAAGCGCTTCCTTGAGCTGGGATCCGGTGAACGCGCCCGACTCGATGGCGCGCGCGATGGCCAGGCCGGTGAGGTACCCGCGCACGGACATGCGGGTCGGCGCCTCCTTGTTCACACGCTTGTACGCCGCCTCGAACGCGGTCTTGGGGTCGCCGTCCAGCGCGTACTCCGACATGAAGAGGATCGCCCCCTCGAGCCCGTGCCGCGACTCCTCGTTCAAGGGCTCGGGATCCATCGACTGGAAGCCGAGCACGTGCGCGTCCGGCCACGTCGACCGGAGCTGCGCTCCGGCGAGACCGACGAACTGCTGCGACCCGATCAGGACGAGCGCGGTCGGCTTCTTGTCCTTGAGCTTGGTCAGCTCCTTCGTGAGATCCGCGTCCCCGTCGCGCACCCGCTCCGTGCCCATCACCCGCACGGCCGCGTTGTCGCAGGACTTCGCCACAGCCGCCGCGAGCAGCGAGTCGTCGTGCGTCTTCACGACGAGGAGCCCGACCGAAGAGTTCGGGGACTCCGTCGCGAGCTGGCGCGCGAGCGATTCGGCGAGAGGCTTCGTCCCGATGTGGAGCTGGAAGACGCCGTCGCCGAGGATCGCGAGTCGCTCGTTGGTGGCCGAGGGGGAGATGAGCACCGCGTCGGTCACCTGCGTCGCCGCGGCGAGGGGCGCCGTGTTCGCGCTCAGGATCTCGCCGACCAGGCACGAGACGCCGTGGTCCTTGAGGAGCCAGCGCGCCTTGCGCGCGCCCACGAGAGGATCGCCCTCCGAATCGTGGAGGATGAGCGAGAGTCTGGGCGCCCAGTCCCGATTGTGCTCCTCCATCGCGACCCGGAGACCATTCACGAAGGTTCGGCCGAAGCGCTCGTACTTCCCGCTCAGCGGCACGACCACGCCGATCCGGGTGAGCCCTTCTTCCGCGCGCTTCACGGGGACCGAGTCGAGCGGACACGATCCGACCTGGGTCAGGATCGACTCGAGCGCGGGGCGCTCCGCCGTGGCCGGACCGGACGCGAGTCCCGTGCGCGCGGCCCACGCCAGCTCGGCGGCGCGCGTCACCGGATCGAGGCGGGCGACCTCGGGCGTGCCCGCGTACTCGACGGCCCAGGCCGCCGCCGCGGGATCCTTG
>DATEOQ010000411.1:0-4179 GCA_035273905.1 Candidatus Eiseniibacteriota bacterium
GGTGAGCTGGCTCAGGCCCGTGCGTCGATCGGAGAGAAGGAGCGAGACGCCGAGCATCGGGAGGATGATGCACGCGGGCGGCCCCATCCGGTTGGGGCTGGTGGTCGCGGGGACGCCGGGAGCTTCCGTGAAGAAAGCCCGATCGATTCCGAGATCCTGCCCGCTGACGTGCTCGTACAGGGTCAGGACGGCGACGGCGATCACGACGACGGCTAAGGCGGATCCGACCCACGTGCGCCACGCCCGCCGGCGAGGGGGGCCGAGGAGCAGGAGGGCGATGCCCATGAGGAGGAGCCCGATCGCGGTGTTGGTCTTGATGTTGATGCCGAGGGCGTACGCCCCCTTCAGCGGCTCGATTCCCGTGAACCAGCCGGCGAGGGCGAGCGCCCCCTGGAGCGCCACGAGGACGGCGAAGACCCGGCTCGCGAGGGTGACGCGCCGGTGCGAGTCGGGGTCGATCCGTGAGGAGACGTCCCAGGCCATGACTGAGCATAGCACCGGACGTGCGCGTACCACCCCCTAGTGCTCGATTGGCTCTAAAGGCAGCCTCGGGCGAGCCTCCTTACCGCAGCACGACGACCCGGTCCAGCTTGTAGCCGGCGGACGGCGCGGTGACCCGGACGGTGTAATCCCCCGCCGAGACGGGTTTGCCCTTCGCGTCCTTGCCGTTCCAGACCAGGATCGCTTCCGCCCGAGCGGGCTCGAAGCGCCACGGTCCGAGCGTCGTGACCGGCTTGCCGAACGAGTCCAGCACCTGCGTCTCCATGTCGGTCGGCGCGCCGCCGACGGCGATTCCCTGGAGCGAGACCCGGATCGGGATCCCGCGAAGCGCGGGCGACGGACCGACGGTGATCCGCCACGCGGAGGTCTCGACCGCGCCGCCCGAGGAGAGGCTCGTCGCTCCGTTCAGCGCGTCGGCGCTCGCGACCGCCGGCTCCGCCTCGCCGCCGAGCGACTGGAGATACGCGGCCAGATCGGCCTTCTGCGGATCCGTGAGGCCGAGCGCCATCACCGTGTCGTAGTGATTGATGACGTCGGGGAGGGTCGCGAAGCGGCCGTCGTGGTAATAGCCCCCCTTCGCGTGCGACCAGAGACCGAGAAGCGGCTTGGTGCGATAGAGACGCTCGGGCGTGCGCTCCGCCTGGAAATTGTCGATGCCGATCTCATCGCCCTTGTGGAAGTTGTAGCCGGGCTCCGAGGTGAGCCCTTCCGCGTGGCACGAGACGCAGCGTCCCTCCGTGTGGAAGACCTCGGCGCCGCGCCGCGCGGCCGCCTCGTCGTAGCTGCCGGACGGCGGCGACGGCGCGGGAATGGAGAGCTGGTAGAACTCGAGCGCCGGAAGCTTGGACGCGATCGCGCCATCGGCGTCGCCCGCCAGGTGCCCCAGGCGCGCCTGCGACGCGACCGGGAACTGCGCCGCGTCGTCGAGCCTCGGATCGCGCCATGAGCCGGCCACGCGCGGAGACGCGAACGAGGCCCAGTGCCCCACCGAGCCGAGCCCGCTCGACGCCGTGCGCGTGAGCCCCGCGAGGCCGAACGTGGACGGGATCAGGACCGCCGCCGGCTTCTTGTCGGGCCGCGCGAGCTTGCCGTCGAGCACGAGCGCGGGATCGAACTTCCCGGGGCCCCAGGTCTTGAGCGCGGCGCGGAGCGTGGGATCGTCGGTGCCGAGAAGCTCCGCCAGAGGCTGGAGCGTCGGCGCCGCCGCCATGAGCGCGCCCACGTCGAGATCGCGATTGGCCCAGCCGTCGAGCCGGCGTCCCACGCCGTCCGCGATGGAGTTGTCGACGGTCGAGTGGCAGAGGGCGCACTGCATCCCGACCGAGACCAGCCCGCCCTTGCCGTCGGCGTTGCCCGAGAGCCCGACGATCGCCTTCGAGCGCAGGAGGTCCAGCGTGACCTCCGGAGCGTCGAGGTCCACGTGCCCCGAGGCGATCGCGTCGCGCATCTCGGGATCGAGCGCGTCGGAGTCGATCTTGAGTCCCATCGCGAGCGCGGCCCTGAGCGAGAGCCCCGGGCCCATGCCCCCGTGCTTCTCCCCCTCGATCGCTTCATGCAATCGGAGATCGCCGCCCCAGAACGCTTCGTTGCCGAACGTGTCGTAGCGGAAGGACTGGCGCCCCTGGTCGAGCATCTCGGTCGCGTTGTCGCGGATCGTCTCATCGAAGCGGACCACATGCGACGCCTGCGGCTGGACGCGCGAGTGCGCGGCGGTGCTACCGGCGCCGCCCGTGATGGTGAGGGCCGCGCCCTCGGAAGGACGGGCCGTCTCCTGCCGGATCGCCGCCTGCCCCGTGTCGTCCGTCATGCGGATGGGATCGTGCGACGCCTCCATCGGCACGGTGACGCGCGGAGGAGCGACCGGCCGGCCTTGATCGTCGAGCTCCTGGATCTGAACCGATCCGGCGCCGGTTTGAGGTGCGGCGTCCTTGCCCATGGGATTGCCGTTCTCGTCGACTTCCTGGATCTCGACGGTTCCGTCCGCGAGCGCGACGGGAACGGCGGTGGTGAGCGCGAACAGGAACAGCGCTCCCGCGACAAGCAAGGCGTGCCGAGTCATGACCTGGTCTCCTCGTTGCGTAGCCAAGGTGTGGTTCGGGACCAGGGTTCCGCGTGGGGGGTGGCGCCGGAGCCCTTCTGCGCCATCAATTCTACGCCCGCCGGGGTGGCGGGAACCAACATCTACTTACGCTGGAGCTTCTCTTTCAGGAGGTCGAAGAAATTGAAGACCACGTCGAGCCGGGTCAGATCGTCCTCGTCGTCGCCTCGCTGGATGAGGAGCACGCGGCCGTCTGGAAGGACGGCGCCCACGTTCGCCACCGACCGGTATTTCTGGATGTCGGGGAAGGCGACGAGGGATGGCTTGACGCTTCCCTCGGGACCCGGGACGGAGGCCAGGAGGCCCTGCCCCCGGTCGTTTCCGTAGATCAGATTCCGCGGACCCATCCACGCGAAAATCCGCGCGCCTCCTCGGGATAGCTGGACCGGCGCGCCCAGCGTGCCGTCCTTCTTGTAATCCCGCGTAAACAGCTCGGTCTTCCCGGAGCCGACGGCCTGGATGTAGGCGAGCTTCGTTCCGTCCGGGGAGAACGCGGCCGCCGGAATGCCGCCCCCCAGATCGAGACGCCGGAGCCTGGCGGGCCGGCCGCCGGGCGGAGGCACGTCGAGGACCGCGACATCCCCCGCGTCCCCGCTGATGCTGTTGAAGAGCACGCACAGGATCTGGGATCCGTCGGGCAGCCAGGACGCGAGGGTGATTCTTTGATCCCTGGCTTCCAGGGCGCATAGGGGACGGGCAGGCTCGCGACTCCCGAGCGTGTGCTCGTAGACGCCGTCCGCCGGCGACTCCGAGGTCTGCGTGTACGCGATATGGCGCCCGTCCGGCGACCAGAGCGGCTCGTCGCAATCCACGCCCGGCACCGCGATCACCCGCTCGGACGTGGGATTGCCCCGAGTCGAGATCCAGATCTCGTAGAGCGCATCCGCGCTGGTGATCACGGACGCGAAGCGCTTTCCGTCCGGGGAAACCGAGATCTTGCGCTCGAACGGCTGGTGCTCGCCCGACCATTCGGTCAACGACCCGTCGTCGTTCAAGATCACCGCGTGCCGGCCCTGGATGGCCGCGCCCCCCATGCCGCAGAGGAGCGTCCCGTTCCGCGCGAGCTCGAAGTTGGCGTGGCTCCAGTTCGAATTGGCGCGAAGCCCCCCCAGGATCGCGACGGGCTCGCCGCGCACCTCGAGACGGCCGAGGTCGAACGGCGCCGCGAGCAAGGTTCCTCCCCGCGTGAAGAGAAGGTGCCCCGTCGACGCGTAATTAGGACTGCCCCCGTCCGTGAGAAGGATTTTGGTCTTGCCGGATTTCAGGTCGAGCACGCCGATGTCCTGACGGAAGACGCCCTTCTGGTAGGACACAACGCGGAGAAGCGCTCCGCGATCGCCGGGAAGAACCGACGACAAGAAATACGTCCGCGTCGAATCGTGGGGATCGAATGGGCTTGGGCCTCTGACGTCGCTACCCTCTTTCATCGAATACAGCGCCCACTGCTTGCCCGAGTTCACGTGCAGGATCGATTTCGACTCGAGCCAGAGCGCCTGGGTACTGGAGGGATCGATATCGTGGGTCGGAATCGGCGGCGCGCTTCCGTCGAGAGGACCGTAGAAGACCTTGCGCTGGTTCGA
>DATEOQ010000412.1:0-3495 GCA_035273905.1 Candidatus Eiseniibacteriota bacterium
GTCCGGCCCCTACGCCGCCGCGGGCACCAGCGCCCGGCCTAGCAGCGCTTCGCCATTCCGTTGCCGGAACACCACCATCGCCTGCGCTCGGCCGGCCTCCGCGTCGGCGAGGATCGCTTGGAACTCGGGCGTCTGGCGCACCGCGTCGAAATCGCGGCTCCGCGCCAGCTTGTAGGGCGCGAAGTATCCCTTCGCGTTCGCGTTCCGCAGCAACGCGAGGCCGTGCTCGAAGTCCCCCCCGCCGCAGAGCATGAAGCCCTCCTGGAACATCGCCTCGGGATCTTCGAGCACCTTGAGCCCCTTCATGCTGGCCCGATGCATCAGCATGTCCGCGGGACGGCGCTCGAGCCACGCCTTCATGTACTCCGTGTAGACATGGAACACCGGGACATGATTGTCGGCGCGGATGGCGTTGAGTGCCTGGAGCGCCGCCTCCAGCTGTCCGACGGAGCCCAGCGCGATGACGCGCGAGACTTCCGCGTCCGGCTCAGGCCTCGCGGTGGACCCCGAGAGCACCTCGCGCTCCATCTCGCCATTCATCATGTAGGTCCCGTTGATGCTCGTCGTGATCTTGGGATCGAGGCGTCGCGCTTCCATGTGCGCGAGCACCGACTGCTCGTAAAGGCCGCAGTAGCGGCACGCGTGCACGAGGCCGGCGAATAGCTCCGGATCGTTGCCATGTCGGTTGGCTTCATCGAGCAATCGCGAGAGCGCAGCGAGCGAGCGTCCGCTGTCGGCCTCGAGGCCGGCGTAGAACTTGTGCGCCACTGAGAGCCGCGGATTCAGCTCGAGCGCGCGGCGTAAGGCCGCCTCGGCGCGTGCTTCGCCGTCTTCGTGTCCCGCGAGGAACTTCCCGGCGACGCGATACCCGCGGCCGAGCTGTGCCCACGCCGGCGCGAAGCCGGGATCGAGGCGCACGCATTCTTCGTAGAGCTTGAGCGCTTCCGTGAGCCGCTTGATGTCCCCCGCGAGCGCATTGCCCTCGAGATAGAGCGCGTACGCGCGGGCGTCCTTGGGGGCGTCCGCGGTCGTCGGCTGGCCGTGGAGCGGAATCGCGAGCGCCTCCACGACGCGATGGGCGATGTCGTCCTGCAGCCGGAACAGATCCCCCAAAGAAGAAATCACCGAATGCGACGTGAGCAGCGTCCCGCCCGGCGCCTCCACGAGCTGCGCCGTCACGCGGAGCTGCTCGCCCGATCGCATGAGGGTGCCCATGACCACGCGATCGACGTCCGCCTCGGACGCGATCTGCTTGAGGTCGGGCGCCTCGGAGGCGAAGCGCGCCGCGGTCGAGGTCGACCGCACCACGAGCGAATGGAAGCCCGTGAGCGACGTCGCGATCGCATCGGGGAGACTGAACGCGAGGAAGTCGGTCTCGGGATCCGACCGGAGCACGCGGAAGGGAAGCACGACGAGCCTCAAAAGCGTCTGCGCGAGCCGCGGGGTCTCATCCCCCGACGTGAATGCGACCCGCTTCAGCTCCTCCGCCATGGCGTCCGCGGTCTGGGGGCGCTCGGCCGGGCGCTTGGCCAGCGCGTGGCGGATCACGCGATCGAGCGCGGCCACCGCCGGCGAGCCCGTGAGGGCGGGCGGCTGCTCGTGCAGAGTGGCGTGCAGGATCTCGATCAGGCTGTTGCCCATGAACGCGGGGCGGCCCGCGAGCATCTCGAAGAGGATCACGCCGGTCGCGAAGATGTCCGCGCGGCCGTCGACCTCCTGGCCGGTCACCTGCTCGGGCGCGATGTAGCGCGGCGTCCCGATGAGCATCCCCGCCTGAGTCAGGTTCGTGACCTGGGTCGCCGCGTCGAGCGGACGCGCGAGGCCGAAATCGAGGAGCTTCACGCCGTGCTGCGTGAGGAACACGTTCGACGGCTTGAGATCGCGATGGATGACGTTGCGCGCGTGGAGCGCGGAGAGCGCGGCGAGGATTCCGAGCCCGATCGGCACCGTTTCATTTACCGTGAGCGGTCCGTCGCTCAGGCGATCCGCAAGCGACTCGCCTTCGAGGAGCTCCATGGCGAGGAACGGCTCGCCCCGGTGCTCGCCGATCTCGTAGATCTGCGCGATGTTCGGATGGTTCACGCTCGCCGCGGCGCGCGCCTCGCGGAGGAAGCGCTTGCGCGAGTCGTCATCCCCGGGCGCCCCCGCCTGCGCGGACATGACCTTGATGGCTACGAGGCGATCGAGATCCTTGTCGCGCGCCGAGTAGACGATGCCCATGCCCCCACGCCCCAGCTCGCGCGCGATCGCGTACTTGCCGATCGAGGTGGGGTGGGTCCCCGCGGGCTGGACCGGCTCGGGCTGCGCGGGTTGCCTACGGAAGAGCTTGGCGAATGCGCGGAAGGGTCCGGGGGTGCCCTTGTCGATGGGGTCGGGAGTCATTGAAGCGGTGATGATACTACTCCCGTCGCCAGGGCTAGGGGGTGTAGTGGTATCCTCCAGCCACCGTTCGGACGCTCCCCGGGATCAAGAACCTCGGAGGTGTCTGCCATGAGACGTCATGACATCCTCGTCTTGGCCATTCGGATCGGTTCCCTCTGGTTCGTATTCCTCGCCATCTCCGCGGTTTCGATGGCGGTGATGGGCTGGTTACTGGTCGGAACGCCCATGACCGTGGCTCTGGTCGTTCAGGCCAGCGTCCTCATGGGGCTGTACCTCGTATGCTGGAAATACTCGAGTGCGTTCGCAACCAAGCTTCTGCCCGAAATAATCCCTGAAGCTCCCATCGTCCGTTGGAGCAAGAGCGATGCTCAGGACGTCCTGCTACGCGTCCTTGGCGTCTATCTTTTGGCCACGGCCGTCGCCGGGGTGCTGAATGCGTGGGTTGGGCGGGACATTCCTGAGGTCAATGGGTCCATCGCGCACAAACTGGAGCTTAAAGCGAACCTCGCGAAGCATGGCACGCTCGCGCTGTTCGGAATCGGCCTTGTCCTAGGACGAGACGGTCTCACGCGTATGGGTAACTGGATCAAGAATCCCATGGGTGCCGACGTGCAGGACGAGGTCGAAGATGCTAGTGACGAGCAGGAGCCGGACGATGTTCTGAGATAGTTGGAGCGTCGTCGCCTCTGGACCGAGGCACGAATCGCACGCAAGCCACACGGAGTCGGGCCTCAGCGAGGCCCAGGCCCTACCGCCCCTCCTGCCTCCCGAGCCAATCCAGCACCACCGTGGTCGGTGTCACCGTGGCTCCGCCTCCTACCGCAACGACGAGGAACCGTTGCCCGTCCTTCGTCACGTCCATGCGATTGCGGATGGTGAAATCCCGGCTCACCGGGGCGTTGAAGAGAAGCTTCGGCAAGCCAAACTTCGGAGGCTTGCCGGCCACGCCGGGTTCGATCGACACCGACATGACGTTGCGGCTGTTGTCGAGATAGAACAGCTCGCGTCCGTCCGCGCGCCAGTGGGGCTCGCTGCCCGAATTGGTGGAGACTCTCCACTTTCCGCCCGGATCGGGGAAGGTCTGGACGTAGACATCGCCGTCGTTGCCGGACT
>DATEOQ010000413.1:0-5040 GCA_035273905.1 Candidatus Eiseniibacteriota bacterium
CCTCGGGATCGAACTGCGAGCCTGCCGCCTCACGAAGTATGCGGGCCGCTTCCTCGTGCGTTAGCGCCGGCCGGTAGACCCGGTCGCTCGTCAGCGCGTCGAACGCGTCCGCCACCGCGGCGATTCGTCCGACCAGCGGAATCTCGTCGCTCGAGAGTCCCTGCGGGTAACCGCGCCCGTCGTACCACTCGTGGTGCGTCAGCGCGACGCAGGCGGCAAGATCGAGAATTGCCGTCCCCGAGTCGGCGAGGATGCGGTGTCCGATCGTAGAGTGGCGCTCCATTAGCTTTCGCTCGGGGTCCGTCAGTGCGGCGGGCTTCAAGAGGATCTCGTCCGGGACCCCGAGCTTGCCGATGTCGTGCAATCTGCACGCGCTGGCGATCGCCCGGCACCGTATTTCGTCGAAGCCCAGCGCGCGTGCGGCGAGCCCCGCGTATCGGCCTACCTGCTCGAGGTGGCGACCCGCTCCGGCGTCGACGAGCTCGGTGGCCCGAAGGAGCGGCTGCAGGGCGCGCTCGGTGTCCGCCCTTGTTCGGACCGAGCGGGGAGCGCGCGAGCTTCGGCGGGCGGCTACGCGCACGACAGCCTCGCATGGCCGACCGCTTCCCGAATCGTTCGCGCGAGCATCGGAGGCGTAAACGGCTTCGGAAGGAAAGCGGGCGCCGGCCGGGGCGCGTCCAGGATCGCCTCGTCCGGATACCCGGAGATGTAGACGACGGGAAGGTCAGGCGCGATCGAAGCGAGCCTGCGCCCGAGCTCGAAGCCGCTCATCGTCTGCATGACGACGTCCGTAACCACGACGTCGATCTCGTCCTTGAGTTCGGCGGCTATCGCCAGCGCGCCCTCGCCATCGGTGGCGGTGAAGACGCGGTAGCCGTAGCGCTCGAGCGATCTTCGCAGTGACTGGCGGACGTCTTCCTGGTCGTCCGCGACGAGAACCGTCTCCATTCCCAATCCGTCGAGGACATCGGTCGCATCTCGTTCCAGTGCTGGACGCGGTTGCGTCGCGGGTGCGTTCAAATAGGGGAGGTAGACGCTGACCGTCGTCCCCTTGCCGCGGGCGCTCCAGACTTCGACCTCGCCGCCGTTTCGCTCGACAAGCTCGTGCACCACGGCGAGGCCCAGACCGGTTCCCCGTCCTGCCTCCTTGGTCGTGAAGAAGGGCTCGAACATGCGGGCCTGGGTCGCGGGGTCGATTCCCGCGCCGTTGTCGCTCACGCGAACCCGGGCCCAGCGTTCGCCGTTTCGAAGAGCCGGTTCCGTTGCGATCTGGAGCTTTCCGCCCGCGGGCATTGCATCGCGGGCGTTCAAGACGAGGTTCACGAGCACGAGCTCGAGCTGGGTGGGATCTGCAAGTACGGTCGCCGAGCTGTCGCCGGCGGAGCGCACCAGCTCGATGTCGTCGCCGATGACCGGAGAGAGAAGCGACTCGACCGATGCGAGCAGGTGGTTGAGGTCGACGGACTGAGGGTCGAGCACCTGGGCTCGCCCGAAGTTGAGGAGTTGGTTCACGATCCGGCCCGCATCGTCGGCGGCGTCCTCGATCGCCTTGAGCTCCTCGGCGTCCTCGAGCCGGTCGCGGAGCAGCCAGGCGTGGCTGCGGATGATCAGCAGCAGGTTGTTGAAGTCGTGGGCGATCCCGCCGGCGAGCCGGCCGACCGCTTCCATCTTGGAGCCGTGCGCCAGCCGCCTCTCGAGCTCCTTGCGCTCGGACATGTCTGCCACGAGCACCAGCTGACCCGGGTGGCCATTGCCCGTCCCGAGCGGTGCGGTGAAGAGGGACGCTTCGAAGCTCGACTGGTCGCGGCGCACGCAGCTGAGCTCGTGGTCGCTCCGAGGTGGGGCGCTCAGGACGTAGTCGGAGAGGAGATGCCGGCTCTCACCCGTGGCGATAACCGGCAGCCGGTGTCCGATCAGCTCTTCGCGATCCCAGCCGAAGGTCTGCTCTGCGGCACCGTTCCAGCGCAGTACGCGTGCGTCGTTGTCCAACTCGAAGATCGCAAGCGGCGCGGCCTCGATGAGAGCCTCGAGACGCTGCACCGTCTGCTGAAGCGAGCGCTTGAGAATCGAGACCATGCCCGCGGCGACGACGAGGGTCGCGCCCGCGAGGAGCCAGCGCATGGCGGTCGGCGGATGCCGCTGGCCCAGCGCTTCCGCAACCGGGTGGCAGGCCAGGATGAGGACGAGCTGGACTGCGATAGCGCGCGTCGAGAAGAAGTACGCGGCGTAGAGTGCGACCCAGAAGTAGAAGAACTCGTATGCGCTCGTCCCGCCGAAGTAGAGGCCGGCGCTGACGAGCAGAGTCCCGGCCCCGCAGAGGCCCTCGTACGCCCGTCCCGGCAGGCGGCGAAACTGCGTCCCCGGGACGAGAGAGAGCAGAAGCGCGAGCAGAGACGTGACGACGACGGCGAGTGTGTCGCGCGGGCGCTCGCTCGGAAACGCGGTCGAGACGAGCCCGAGGAGGCCGCCGGTAGCAAGAAGCCAGAAGCTCGCCCTGGCGATGAGCGGGGCCTCGCCTGCACCGAAGAGGAGGGCGACTCGTTCGCGGAGCTGAAGAATCGGTGTGATCGGCATTCGTTTCCTCCTACGCGATCAGCTTCTGCCGCAGCGCGACGGCGACGGCTTCGGTGCGCGAATGGACATGGAGCTTCTCCATCGCCTTCCCGACATGGGTACGGACGGTCTGCGGCGAGATGAACAGCCGCGTCCCGATTTGCTCGTTGCCGAGGCCGTCGGCGATCAGCCGAAGAATCTCGCGCTCGCGTGGCGTGAGCTGATCGACGCAGCTGCTGTTGATGAGCAGGCTCGCCAGAGCTGGGTCGATGTACACGGCGCCCTGCGAAACCATCTCGATCGCCCGCACGAGGTCGGGAAGCGGCGCCTCCTTGAGCACGAAGCCGCGGGCGCCGGCGTCAAGTGCCTCGGTCAGAACGGCGAAGTCGGAGCGCCCGGTGAAGACGACCACCGACGTCTCCGGCGAGATGCGTGTTGCGCGTCGAGCGATCTCGGCGCCGCTAGCCCCCGGCAGGCCCATGTCGACGAGCGCGACGAGCGGTCGCTCACGCGCGAGTAGATCGAGCGCCTCTTCGCCGTCGACGGCGACGGCGACGACCTCGATTCCGTGAGCGGTGAGAACCGCCCGAATCGCATCGCCGACCACCGGGTGGTCGTCGGCGACGATGCAGGTCAGGCCGTGCTCTTCCTTCGGTTCCATCTCCTACCCCTTTCGGGCTCGTTGCAGCGAAGGAAGGTGGAACCGGTCGAATCTTGCGCGCGTCATTCGAGTTTCACTCGTTCGAGTGACCGCGGGGCCCAGTGCCCCGTCTCGGAGGGCGAACGCGCCGGGTGGGGGATGGAGGACGCGCGCGACGAGGGCTTTGCGCCGCCGCGGAGTGCCTCCACCCTTTCATTGGATGAGGGGATTCGTCACGACGGGGGTCTGTCTGCTCGCCGTTTTCGTTCTTGCCGGGGAGGCGAAGGCGGTGGGGGGCAACTACGCGTTCGTGGGCGGAAGCGACGCAGCGCGCTCGGAGGTTCGGGCGGCGCTCGACGCCAGTCGCTTCGACTGGGGTCTCGTCCAGCAGGAGATCACCATTCGCATCACCAACTGCGGTTGCGCCGGCGCGGATCCGGGAGAGATCATCCTGGACGAAGAAGTCCTCACGGACCCGCGGTTCGGGCCCAAGTACGCGTGGGGGATCGTCCAGCACGAGTACGCCCACCAGGTCGATTTCTTTCTGCTGGACGAGCTGGACCGCCGGCGCGTGCAGGAGTGGCTCGGCGGCTCGGACTGGTGCTACGAGGACCCGGACGTCGGACACGACGACCACGCCTGCGAGCGCTTCGCCTCGTCGCTCGCGTGGGCCTACTGGGCCCGGCATCGCCGCAACATCATGGTCGCGCACACCGTCGTGACCGCGGCGGAATTCCGGGAGGTGCTGTCCAGGCTTCTCGGAAGCGATGCGGATCAGGGGTTGCCAAGCAGGCGATCGTCGCCCACATTGAGACCAGCCTGATGAGTGCGAATCCAGTACTCGAGAGACCGCGTCTGGCGCAGGGCGAGGGGTCGCCGCAGGAACGAACCGGCGATCTCTACGAGCGGTACTACGACCGGGTCTTCGGCTATTGCCTCTACAAGCTGGGCGACCGGCAAGAAGCCGAGGACGCCACGCAGACGACGTTTCTCTGGGTCATGCGCGGCTTGGAGCACGGCATCGAGCCGAGGCTCGAGGCCAATTGGCTCTTCACGATCGCCCAAAACGCCTGCCGCGCCCGCATCAAGACGCGTGGGCGAAAGCGCGAGCGAGAAACGCTGAGCGACCCGCAGATTCTCGAGCAGGTCGCGCCGGGAAGGATGGGCGTCCACGACGAGCTACTTGGTCTCGAGGACGCGTTGCGCGACATGCCGGAGCTGCAGCGCCAGGCGATCATCTTGCGCGAGTGGCGGGGCTTTTCCTACAAGGAGATCGCAGCCGAGCTCGACCTTACGGACGCGGCCGTCGAGACCCTGATTTTCCGAGCTCGGCGCTCCCTTGCGAGCCGGCTCGAAAACCCGAACGTCCGCGCCGCGAAGCGCAGCGCCTCGGCCCTCAACGTCGGCTGGCTGCTTTCCAGCGCCAAGTCGCTCTTGGGCTTCGGCAGCGCCGCGAAGCTCACCGCGCTCGCCGCAACAGCGGCCGCGATCGCGATCGGCCTCGGGGTTCAGGGAGATACCCGGGTCGGGACTTCCCCCACTGCGCAGGCGCCGACTGCCGTGGCCACCGCTCCGGCGAGCGACGTGAAGCCGAGCAAGGTCTCGAAAAACGACTCGAAACCGAAGAGCAACCACAACCCGCGCCACGAGTCGGGACGCCACGGCCCCTTGGCGCCCGTTTCCCAAGAGCCAGAGCCGCCCGCATCCGGTCTCCCCGTGGCTGATGGCCTGGCGGGTACCACTCAGGACGTTCTGGCACCCGTCACGGACACGGTCGACCAGACGCTCGGCGAGGCGGGCAGTGTCGTCGACGAGGTCGGCGAGACGCTCGCGCCGGTCACGTCGGG
>DATEOQ010000414.1:0-3141 GCA_035273905.1 Candidatus Eiseniibacteriota bacterium
GCGCCCTTCTCCTCTATACCTCCGGCTCCTCCGGCAATCCCAAGGGCGTGCTCCACAACCACCGTAACGTGCTCGTCGAGACGCGGAACTACACGCAGGACGCCCGCATCGTGCCCGAGGATCGGCTCTCGGTCTGGCACTCGTTCAGCTTCGCCAACTCCATCCGGAATCTCTTCGGCGCCCTGATGAACGGCGCCGCCGTGCATCCTTATGACCTGCCCGAGCGGGGATTGATGCCGCTGCCAGAATGGGTCCGCGCCAACGGGATCACGATGATCCACACGCTCGCCACGACCTTTCGCGCGTTCGCCGACATCCTGCCCGCCGGCGCGACCTTTCCCAGCGTGCGTGTGCTCCGGCTCGGCGGCGAGGCCATCAACACCGAGGACGTGGCGCGGTTCCGGCGCCACTTTCCGCCGCCCTGCGTGCTCATGCACGTCATGGGCCCCACCGAGACGTTCAGCATCCGCCGCCAATTCATCGATCACGAGTGGCGGGGCGAGCCGGGCAAGGTGCCGGTGGGCTACCCCGTGGCCGACAAGGAGGTGCGGCTCCTCGACGGGGACGGCCGGCGCGTCGGTCCCGACGAGCCCGGCGAGATCGTCGTGCGCAGCCGATACCTCGCCGTCGGGTACTGGCGGCAGCCCGAGATGACGCGCGCGGCATTCCTCCCCGACCCGGAGGGCGGGGACGCGCGACTCTACTTCACGGGCGACCTCGGCGTCATGCGCGCCGACGGCTGCCTCACCCACCTGGGCCGCAAGGACTTCCAGGTGAAGATTCGCGGCACCCGCATCGAGACCGCGGAGATCGAGGTGGCGCTGTCCCAGTTCGACTCGATCAAGGCGTCGGTGGTGCACGCGCATCCCGATCCCCACGGAGAGCCGCGGCTCGTCGCCTACATCATCGCCGCGCCCGGCCACGTGCCCACCTTCCAGGAGATCCGGCGGGGCCTCGGCGAGACGCTGCCCGACGTCATGGTGCCCTCGAGATTCGTGTTCCTCGAGGAGTTCCCGCTCTTGCCCAACGGCAAGGTCGACCGCGGCGCACTGCCGGCTCCGAGCGGCCAGCGTCCGCCCGCGTCCGGCTCCCACGTGGCGCCGCGGCATCTGCTGGAGGCGCAGATCGCCGACATCTGGCGCGACCTGCTCGGCGTTCCCGAGGTGGGCGTTCACGACGACTTCTTCGAGCTGGGCGGTGACTCGCTGCTCGCCGTGCGGCTCATCCAACGCCTGGAGGCCGAGGTGGGGCACGAGCTTCCCCTCACCCTCGCCATGCTGTTCTCCGCGCCCACCGTGGCGGGCCTGACCGAGGCGATGCAGCGCGAGGACAGCGGGGAATGATCTGCTCGCCGCGCTGCCGGCGGAGCAGCAGACCGGTGGCGCGGTGCGGCAATCGCTCGCGCGCCTTCAAGGTAAATGGACGCGATCGGTGACAGCTCGACGGCGGTCCCGGCGGCCCCTCTGCTAGAATCACGTCTGTGCGGACTTACTTGCGGGTGCGGGGCGATCGGGCCGAGGAAGTTCGCGGCGAGGTCGTCCGGGAGCAGCCGATGACGATGTGGGTCAACGGCGAGCGCTTCCTGACGCTCCTCTGCTCGCCGATCAAGATCGAGGCGCTGATCGTCGGCTACCTCTGGATGGAGAAGGTTATCGAGGGCCTCGAGGAGATTCTCGCGCTCGAGGTCTCGGCCGTCGATGGCCGCGCCGACGTCACGCTGTCCGGGCCCGTGGTGCTCCCGACCGAGCGCATCCTGACATCGGGATGCGGCGGAGGCATCACGTTTCGCATCGATCCCCGCCTGTTCCCGAGGCTCGACTCCAAGGTTCGCGCCCGGCCCGAGCAGCTCGCCGCACGCATGAAGGAGCTGTTCGCCGCATCCGTGCACTACCAGGCCTCGCGCGGCATTCATGGCGCGGCCCTCACCGATGGTGAGCGCCTGCTGGTGGCCGCCGAGGATGTGGGTCGCCACAACGCGATCGATAAGGTCAAGGGCGAGGCGTTGCTGCGGGGGATTCCGACCGAGGATCGCATCCTGCTCTCGACGGGACGCATCTCGTCCGAGATGCTTCTCAAGGCCGCCCGCATGGGAGTGCCTCTTGTCGCATCGCGCACCTCGCCGACGGAGATGGCGGTGGCACTCGCCGAGCAGCTCAACGTAACGGTCTGCGGCTACGTGCGTCCCGACGGGCTCAATCTCTACGCCGGGGAGGGTCTCGTGCTCGACGTGGCGTCCGCCCGTGGCTGACTCTCCGTCAGCCCCCTCGGACGATGAAAAGCATCGACGAGGGCTGAAGTTTCGCCGGCGAGACGACTACGCGGTCGAGCTCCTCAAGGAGGCCCACGAGCACCTTGCCGATCCGGCACGCGTCGGCCAGATCCTGCTCATGCTGGGGCGCTTCTACAATCCTTACATCGATGCGCCGATCGTCGATGTCGGGACCCGGCGCGAGATCCTGGAGGCCCTCGACCGAGGGGACGTCGCCCACGCACGCAATCTGGTGGACACCCGGCTGCGGCTGTACGCGCGCTTCGATGATGCTGATGAACAGTAGCGGGCGATTGACACCGGGGCCGAATTCCGAGTTGAGGTCAGCTTAGTTGCCTTGATTCGACGGATAGTTGACTTCGCTTGACAACGTGGTCGGACCACGACTACCATCCTCGTGACCTCCTAGCATCTCCCGGATCAGGACCAGGGTTCCCCTCCCTGGGTAAGGAGGAGTTCGATGGCAGAGAGCCTGTCGGAGTCCCTGCAAACTGGGCGGCTCACCGTGGTCGAGGTCCTCAGAGAGGCCGGCCGGATCCGCGTCAAAGGCCCCGCCGACGCATGCATGGACGTCGCGTGCGGCGAGGCGATCGTCGAGGCCACGGAAGGCCCGACCGGCGGCCTTGAGGCGCTACATCCCGGAGACATCATTCGCCTCGAGCCCGGCCCCACGGGTCAGCGTGTCCTCGTGGTCCGTCGCGTCTGGGACGAATTGACGAGCCCCGAGTTCTAAGTCCGGTGCAATCTTCCGGCACCGGCCGAGCGCGCCGGTGCCACGGAGGGATTTCATGAGCCTGTCGCGACGGGACTTCCTCAAGTTCGGCACCGCGAGCGCCGCCGGAGTCGCAGTGGGAACCGGCGTCGACATCGCC
>DATEOQ010000415.1:0-10501 GCA_035273905.1 Candidatus Eiseniibacteriota bacterium
TACTCCTGGCCCGGCAACGTGCGCGAGCTGAAGAATCTCGTGGAGCGGATCCTGATCATGACCGAGGGCGAGACCGTGTCGCTGGCGGAAGTGGAGGAGGTGCTGCCGCAAGGACAGGACGACGAGCCGCCGAGCGAGATCAAGGCGGCGCGCGACAAGGCCGAGCGCGACACGATCCTCGCGATGCTGAAGCAGTGCCAGTGGAACGTGACGGAGGCGTCGCGGCGGCTGGGCATGGACCGCGGCTATCTCCATCGAAAGATCCGACGCTACGGCCTGGTTCGTGAATCGAACGCCTGAGCGGCTGGCCGCGGCCTTCGTGCTCGCGGCGGGCGCGTGGATGGCGTCCCCCGCGCGCGCGGCCGTGCCGGACAGCCTCCGCGCCGTGATCCCGGTCCTTTCCGACTCGAGCGCGAATCACGCGGCCGCGCCCAAGGGGTCGTTCCAACAGGCGGAGTGGGAGACGCTCGCCACGGTGCCCGACGAGGCCCGGCCCGCGCTCACCTATGGATTCCGCTACAACCGGGTCGACGGCCCCGCGCCGACCGTGGGCGGCTCGGTGCGGAGCGAGCGCTACACGAATCCTCTCGTGTACGCCAGGTTCACCTACGCCTTCTCCCGCGAGCGGTTCCTCTACGACGTCGGCGGGGAAGCTCCTCTCGGGGACCGCGCGCGATTCCGGATCGGCGGCGCCGCCTACCGGCGGACCGAGACCGAGGACGAGTGGATCGTGGGCGAGATGGAGAACACGCTCTACGCGCTCTTCGCGCGCACCGACTATCGCGACTACTACGAGACGAGCGGCTACGAGGGCCGCGCCGCGTACGATCCGGGGACCGACTTCGGAGTGCGCGTGGAAGGGCGCATCGAGGACCAGCGATCGCTCGAGAAGGAGTCGAACGCGTCCCTGTTCGGCGTGCACGACCACTTCCGTCCCAACCCGCCGATCGAGGACGGCCAGGACGGCGTGCTCGCACTCGGGATGCGGGTCGGACCGGCCTCGATTCTGCCCGAAGGAGGCACGCACGGAGACGTCGTCTACGAGCGTGCCGGCGACGCTCTGCACGGCGACTTCGACTACGGCCGCGTGCGCGCGGTGGTGCGCACGCGCGTGCGGCTCTCGCCGAAGCAGGACGCGCGCGCGCGCCTCGTCGCCGGCTCGACGCTCGACGGGACGCTTCCGCCGCAGAAGCTCTGGTACCTGGGCGGGATCAGCACCCTGCGCGGCGAGGACTTCAAGGAGCGGCAAGGCGACCAGTTCCTCCTCGCGAACGCGGAGTACTACCTCCTCGCCCGGAAGAACGTTTGGGGCTTTGCCTTCCTCGACTGGGGATCGGCCTGGTTCGGCAAGGACAACCTGGACCGCCAGCAGTTCCTGCTCGACGGCGGGCTCGGCGTCCGGATCGGCCAGGGACCGCTCGCGCTCTACGCAGCGCGCAACCTGCAAGAGACGCACGCCGCCATCCACGTTCTCGTCCGCTTCAGCGAGACCTTCTGAGATGCTCCGCGCGGGCCGGGTCTGGGTCGCGGCGTGGATCCTCGCCCTCGCACTTCTCGCGATCACGCCGCGCTCGATCGTCGCGGACGACCTCGGCCTCGAGGTCGACCCGGTGGAGGTCGTCGCGGGGGCGATCTGCGTGAGTTATCGGGTCGCGGAGCCGTTCACGCCGCGTCTCGAGGAGACCCTGCAGCGCGGGATGCCGGCGACCGTCTCGTTCGAGGTGGGTCTGTGGAAGCGGCGCCCGCTCTGGTTCGACAAGCTCGTGCTCGCGATCCGAAGCGATCACAAGATCGTCTACGACGACTGGCGTCAGGCGTTCCGCATCCGGAGCGGCTCGAATCCGCCGCGCGACCGGAGCGCTCCGTCGTTCGACGCACTGCGCGACATCCTCTTCACGCAGGCGCGACTTCCGCTGGCGACGACGTCGTCGCTCGATCCCACCGCGACCTACTACGCGTCGGTGCGGGTCACGATCAAGCCGGTGGCCCCCGAGGACCTGGGGGAGATCGAGGACTGGCTCGCCGGAGACAAGGACTCCGAGCAGTCGACGGGACTGCCGGATTACCTGCTGGGCCTCGCGGTGAGCCTGTCGGGACTGGGCGAGCGGACGGAGATGGAGAAGGGACCGAGGTTCATGCCGGCGCGGCTCTCGGCCGCGCCGGCCACCTCGGAGTGACGGCGATGCTGCGGGGACGCGCCTAGGGCGCGTCCGACGTGCCCCCTTCGACGCCGGGTGTTGCAGCCGGAGGCGGAGGCGGAGGCGGTGTCGCGACGTACGTCGCCCCCGTGACCGGCGTCTCCGTGACGACGCCAGGCGCACCCGCCGGAGCGGCCGCGGGCGACGGACGGCGGCGCGGCCACCACGCACCGCTGGGCAATCCCTCGCCGTGCGGGCCGCGCGCGAAGCGCGTCTGGATCATCGCGCCGAATCCCGCGATCGTGAGGATCGCCGCGAGCGCTCCCGTTGCGATCCCGAGCGCGATCGCGATCGGATGGAAGACGATCAGCCCCACGAGTCCAATCAGCTTCCCCGCCACCTTGAGCGCGGTGATCAGGAGCACGCCCACCGTGATCGCGAGGAGCGGATTCTTCCCGCGCTCCGTGGTCCGGCCAAGCACGCGCTGCCCGAGGAACATCGCGCCGTTCAGGAAGGCGAGGAACACCGCGACGATCAATCCGAGGACGATCCCGATGATCCCGAGGATCAGCCCGAGCAGGAGCACGAGCGCGACAGGAATCCCGATGATCGTGATCGCTAGGATGGCGATCGCGATCGCGCCGACCAGGATCAGGAGCACGATCGCGGTCGGAAGCGCCACGAGCGATCCCGCGAAGCCGGCCAGCCCGAAGAGGAACGACCGGCCGAAGCGCTCGTACATGGTGTCGACCGCGTAGACGAGCCGCTCCCGCGCGAGGAGGAGCGCGAGCCACGCGAGGAAGACGGTGAGCGCCAAGCGCACCAGCGTGTGCACGAGCCAGATCCCGGTTCCCACGGCGCCAAAGAGGCCGACCATGGGCCAGAACGCGTGGCTATGCGTCCAGGGCGATCCGAGCGAGACGTTGCTCCCTCCGACGGACGCGGAATCGCTCGTCGCGACGCCGCCCCCCATCGACACCGCGTCCCCTTCCACGACGCCCTTGTCCTTCACGTTGACCTGGCCGCCGATCGAGACGCAGTCCCCCTTCACGCGGCCGTAGACCGTCACGTCGCCGCCGATGGCGACCACGTCACCGTCGATCACCTTGTCGACGGGGATCACGATGTCTTCCCCGAAACGGACGAGGTTGTTGTCGTTCGAGTCGAGATCGACGTCCGGAATGTCCGGGGTATCCGGGACATCGGGCGGCTTGGGCAGATCCGCGCGGATGCGGGCGGCCTCGCGCTTCGCGCGCTCCACCTCGCGACGGATGCGCTCTTCCTGGCGCCTGGTCTTGAACGTGCTGGCCTCGCCCTCTTCCGACACGCGCACGCGGAATCCGCCGGTCGTGTCCGGGGGCGTGGGCGACTTCGGCGGGGTCGGCGTCGCGCCGATGGCCCGGCCGGCCGCGAGAACGAGACCGGTGAGGAGCAGCAGCCAGGGGAGAAGCCGGAACGTTTGCGGAGCGACCCGCGTCCGCGCACTAGAGCGATAGGCACGCATGGCCGACACCTCCTTCACGGGTGCGAGACGGACGAAGCACGAAGAAGAGAGCGATCCCGACGGTGAACGCGACGGCGAGCGCGGCCTGAGCCTCGCCCGTCTGAAGCGCCACCCAGGCTACTCGCGGCAGCGTTCCGAGCGCGTGGATCGCGCTCCAGATCGGCCGGCCGATCGGCTCCCAGAACGCGACCTCGAGCGAGAGGTGCCGCACGAACCGCACCACCGCGTTGAGCGTGCCGCGCGCCACGAGCACCGGCCAGGTCGCCGGCTCGGGCAGCCCCCACTGACGCGCGAGCTGCGGGAGGAACGCGATGAATCCGATGAAGAGCGCGAACGAGAGCGCGCCGGCGGTGGCGAACCCGCCGCGGAGCGCGCGCATCCACCGCGCCGGCCGCGTCACGCGCCCGACGATCCGCGCCTCGAGCCACGCGGGCGCCTCGAGCTCGGGAAGCTCCGCCAATCCAGCGGCAATCGCGCGATACGCGTCGAGCTTCACCCGGCACGAGGGGCACGCGGCCACGTGCGCCTCGAGGACGCGCGCGACGGCGGGGTGGAGCGCGCCGTCCACGTACGCGGAGAGCTCGGGCTCGCACGTCTTGCAGGTGAGCTGGGTCTTCATGCTTCTCCTCGCGCCGTCAATTTCCGTCGCAGCATCTCGTGGGCCCGGTGGATCCGGACCTTCACCGTTCCGAGCGGCATGTTCATCGACTCGGCGATGTCCTCGTACGACATCTCCTGCTTGTAGCGCAGGAAGAGAATCGCCTGATAGTGCTCCGGCAGCTCGCGGACCAGAGACTCGAACCGGGCGTCCGACCGCTCGATCCGGTAGCCCTCGTCGGGCCCCGGTCTCGGATCGGCCGGCTCGATGGCCGGTCCCTCCTCGTCGCCCAGGTCCTCGAGCGCTATGGGACGGCGCTTCCGCCGGCGGATCGTGTCGAGCGCCAGGTTCGACGTGATCTTGAAGAGCCAGGTCCGGAAGGGGCGGGACGGGTCGTAGGTCCCGAGCGATCGGAGCACCCGGATGAAGGTCTCCTGGGCCACTTCGGCCGCATCGTCCGCGCTGCCGGTGATCTTCCAGGCGAGATTCATGACGGCTCCCTGATACCGCCGGACCAGCTCCCGGTACGCGCGCTCGTCGCGCGCCAGGCACCGCTCCACCAGGTCTCGCTCATCGCTTCCCACGTCTACGGACGACTCTCCACGAAACCCTCGTGCACTCTACGTCGCTGCCACCGGCGAAGTTTCGCGGGATCGGCGACCCTGGGCTCCATGGTCCGTGGACACCGCGGACGGGAGGCGCTGGGCGGGCACGCTAGGGGGGCCGTTCCCCGGGCGTCAAGGCTTTTCCCTTGACGGCCAACTCGGCCAAGCCCTAGCGTGCCTTGCTACTATGACCGAAATCGAGTCGGTGTTCGCCCGGGAGATCCTGGATTCGCGGGGCTTCCCCACGCTGGAGGCGGAAGTGGCCCTGGTCGGGGGCGCTCTCGGCCGGGCGGCCGTTCCCTCCGGAGCGTCGACCGGATCCCGGGAGGCGCTCGAGCTTCGAGACGGGGACGCCAAGCGCTTCCTCGGCAAGGGCGTCTCCCAGGCCGTGCGCCACGTGAACGACGCGATCGCCCCCGCCCTGGTGGGCGAGAACGCGGCCGATCAGGCGGCGATCGACAAGATCCTGCTCCAGCTCGACGGAACTCCAAGCAAGAAGAAGCTAGGCGCGAACGCGCTCCTCGGCGTGTCGATTGCCTGCGCGAAGGCGGCTGCCGACGCGCACGCGCTCCCGCTCTACCGCTATCTCGGCGGCGCGAACGCGCGCACGCTCCCCGTGCCGCTCATGAATGTCATCAACGGCGGCGCGCACGCGGACAACAATCTCGACATCCAGGAATTCATGATCGTCCCGGTCGGCTTCGACACGTTCGCCGAAGCGCTCCGCGCGGGATCCGAGGTCTTTCACACGTTGAAGAAGCTCCTCCACGAGAAGGGCCTCGTGACCGCGGTCGGAGACGAGGGCGGCTTCGCGCCCAATCTGGGCAGCAACGCCGAGGCGCTCGACTTCCTCCTCCGCGCGGTCGAGAAGGCGGGCTACAAACCGGGCGATCAGGTGGCGCTCGCGCTCGACGTCGCCGCGTCCGAGCTCTTCGAGAACGGGCGCTACACGCTCGAGGGGAAGAAGAGCCTCGACACGGACGGGATGATCGCCTTCCTCGCGGATCTCGCGGGGCGCTATCCCATCGTCTCCATCGAGGACGGACTCGCCGAGGGAGACTGGGAGGGCTGGAAGAAGCTCACCGCCAAGCTCGGCGGCTCGGTCCAGCTCGTGGGCGACGACGTCTTCGTCACGAATCCGGAGATCCTGCGCCGGGGCATCGACGACGGCGTCGCGAATTCCATCCTGATCAAGCTGAACCAGATCGGCACCATGACCGAGACGCTCGACGCCATCGACATGGCGGCGCGCGCCGCGTACACCACCGTCATCTCGCATCGATCCGGCGAGACGGAGGACACGACGATCGCGGATCTCGCGGTCGCGGTGAACGCGGGGCAGATCAAGACCGGCTCGCTCTCGAGGAGCGACCGGATCGCGAAGTACAACCAGCTGCTGCGCATCGCGGAGCGTCTGGCCGACGAGGCCCGCTATCCGGGCCGAGCCGCGTTCCGTCGGGTGGTGAAGGGTGAGCGTGAGGGGGTGCCGGCATGATGCGATCGCCGTACGAGAGTCCGAAGCAGGCGCCGGGGCGCCGGTTCCTTCGACGCAGGCCCGACGACCGCCCGTCCCGCGCCAAGCGCCGGTTGATCATCGCGGCGGCCGTGGCCGTCGGCGGATTCCTCGCTTACTCCTTCCTCTTGAGCGACACGGGACTCGTGAAGATCGCCGGCCTCAAGAACGAGACCGAGAAGCTCCGCCGCGAGAAGGTGGAGCTCGCGCTCCGGGTCAACGACGTGGAGCAGCGGCGGCAGGAGCAGGCCAAGGATCCCATGCTCACCGAGCGGATCGCGCGTGAGCGCTTCCACCTCGTGAAAGAGGGCGAGATCCTCTACCGCTACAAGGAGCCCGCCTCGGGCAACGGGCGCTAGCCCACCGAGCGGTCTGGAGCACAACCGTAGCGGCGCCTCACGCCTTGGCGCCCCACGTGCCGTCCCGGCCCCGGTCACGAGTCAGGTTCATTCGCTCGAGCAGCGCGTCGAAGCGCGGGTCGCCGCGCAGAGGATCGAGCCGCGGCGCGACCTTGATCCAGACCATCCCGCGATCCCGGATCGCATAGGCCTTCTCGAGGCGCTCGAACGCGGCGTCCGTCTCACCGAGTCCCGTGTAGATGGCGGCTTCCGAATAGGGCGAGAGATAGCGGCCCTCTGCGTCGGCGCGGAGCTGTGCGTGAACGCGGCGGGCTTCGTCCGGACGTCCGGCGCGCGCGAGCGTGTGCGCGAGGAGCGCGTTCGCCGAGAGATCCTTGGAGAGCGCGGCCGCCGTCCGGTACTCGGCCATGGCATCGTCGAGCCGGCCGAGCTGCTCCAGGGCGCCGCCCATCATGCGGTGCGCCGGAGCGAAATTGGGATCCAGATCGAGCGTGCGGCGCTGCTGCTCCACCGCGTCGTCGTAGCGGCGCGCGTAGAAGAAACACGCGCCGAGCGACATGTTCACCGTCAGGCTCAAGGGATCGAGCTCGTGCGCGCGCCGCATCGCCGCGACCGCCTCGTCGGAGCGTCCGAGCGCGGAGAGGAGATCGCTGTACCAGTGGTACGCGCCGGCGTTCCCCGGATCGGCCGCGAGCGCACGGCGGAAGTGCTCTTCCGAGCCGGCCCAGTCCCACAGGTGATTCTGGAGCACGCCTCCCATCGCGACGTGCGCTTCGGACAGGTTCTCGTCGATCTCGAGCGCGTGGAGCGCAGCGATGCGCGCCTTGGTGTACGCCTCCTCGGGGGTGATGAACGAGTAGCTCCCGAGCGTGTCGTACGCCTGCGCGAGCCCAGCGTGGGCCTGCGCGTAGAGCGGATCGAGCCGGATGGCTTCCTCGAAGTGCTCGATCCCCTTCCGGATTCCCTCCTCGGACCTCCGGTTCCAGTGGTAGCGCCCGCGGAGATACGCCTCGTAGGCCTCGGGGTCCACGCGCCGTGCGCGGGCGAGCCGCGCGCTCGCCTCGCGCGTCACCTGGCCGCGGATCTCCTCCGCGACCGCGCGCGCCACCTCCCCCTGGAGGGCGAGCACGTCGCTCAGCTCGCGCTCGTAGCTCCGCGCCCAGAGATGCCGGTCGGTGCCGGCGTCGATGAGCTGCGCGGTCACGCGCACGCGGCCGCCGAAGCGCGCCACGGTCCCCTCCACGACGGCGTCGACCTGGAGCGCCCGCGCGATCTCGGGCAGTGGCAGGCGCGTCCCCTTGAACCGCATGACCGACGTGCGCGACGCGACGCGGAATGCGTCGATCTGCGCGAGCGTCAGAATGAGCGCCTCGGTCATACCGTCCGCGAAGAACTCCTGCTCGGGATCACCAGAGAGATTCTCGAGCGGGAGGACCGCGATCGAGCCGATCGAGGAGCGCGATGCGGCCGCGCGCGCCCCGGAGGAGGCCGGGGCCGTGAGGATCGCGCGGAGGGCCGCCTCCACCTCGTCCGCGCTCTCGGGCCGGCGGCGCGGCTCCTTTTCGAGAAGCGCGAGGATCAGCGATTCGAAGCGAGGATCGAGCGGACCCCCCGGCAGGAGCGGCGGCACCGGACGGCGGTTCAGGATCTCGTCGATGAGGGCCGCCGCGGGAGTCGCCGTGAACGGACGGCGCCCGCTCGTCATCTCGTAGAGGAGGACTCCGAGCGAGTAGAGATCGCTGCGCCCCGTGACCTCGTGCCCCAGGAGCTGCTCCGGCGCCATGTAGCCGAGCGTGCCCACCACGAAGCCCGCTTCCGTGAGGCTTCGCGTCTCGGGCATCGCCGCCGCACCCGGCCGGAGGAGCGCGAGTCCGAAGTCGAGCAGCTTCACCGAGCCCTTCGCGGTCACGATGACGTTCCCCGGCTTGAGATCGCGATGCACCACCCCGGCTTCGTGCGCCGCGGCCAGCGCCGCAGCGATCTGGGCGCCGTAGAGGAGCGTGTCCCGCTCCGCCACGGCGCCGGCCGTCAGGAGATCCTCGAGGCGCCGCCCCTCGACGAGCTCGAGCACGAGGAAATCCAGCCCGTCCGCGGAGTCGAAGTCGAAGACGGTATTGATGTAGGGGTGGCTCAGGCGGGATAGCGCCGTCGCCTCCTGGCGGAAGCGCTTGCGCAAGGATTCGTCCTGGGCCGCCGGGGGCTTCAAGATTTTGACCGCCACCTCGCGGTCCAGCCGCTCGTCCCGGGCGCGATAGACCACGCCCATACCTCCCGATCCGATCTCCTCGAGGATCCGGTAGCGCGACACCCGCTCAGGGATCAAGCGTCGTTCTCCGAAGTTGATGGCGGCGGCGCGAGCCTCGCCGGGGGCAGCGTCCATGGAGGTTCAGATGCGGCTCAGTCCCTTGCGGGAACGTCGTTTTCGCCGGGTCATCCCCTCCCCAGAATCTCCCTTTACAGGCGGGCCGGCATGGGACAGTATCATGTCGCGGGGTGGAGCAGCCTGGTAGCTCGTCGGGCTCATAACCCGAAGGTCAGAGGTTCAAATCCTCTCCCCGCAACCATACTCATCCCGAGGCCGGGTTCACCCCCGGCCTCGTTTCGTTTCTGGCCCCGTCCTTGGCAGCACCCTCCCTTTTTCCGGCCTCCGCCCAATTTTCTGCACGTAACGCTTGCAGACACGGATCGCATCCGACCTAGAATTGATGCTGTCCGTCGGCGCGGCCGGGGGACCGTTTCACGCCGCACCCTCTTCGACCTAAAACGCTTCGGGGATCCACCCTATGAATCCACCGGAAACCGCTTTGCCTGTCGCGGCCGGCCCTGACTTCGCCGGCGTCTCCGCCCTCGACCCTCGCGAGCTGCTCGCCGCGCTCGAAGCCGTGCGCGCGGGAGACTTCTCCGCGCGCCTCCCCGGCGACCGCACCGGACTCGGTGGAAAGATCGCGGACACCTTCAATGACATCGTCGGCTCGCTCGGCCGGACGGCGCTCGAGCTGGAGCGGGTCGGGCAGGTCGTGGGCCGCGAGGGGCGGATCCGCCAGCGCGTCACCCTCGGAACGCCGAACGGCTCCTGGGGCGAGATGGAGAGCTCCATCAACACGCTCATCGAGGACCTCCTCTGGCCCACGCGCGAGATGACGAAGGCGATTTCGGCCGTGGCGCGCGGCGACCTGGTGCAGGGTGTCGGGCTCGAGGTGGACGGGCGGCCGCTGCAGGGCGAGTTCCTCCGCTCCGCGACGATCGTGAACAAGATGATCCAGCAGCTCGCGGTCTTCACGTCCGAGGTGACGCGCGTCGTGCGCGAGGTCGGCTCGGACGGGAAGCTGGGCGGCCAGGCCGTCGTGCCGGAGGTGGCCGGCACCTGGAAGGACCTGACCGACTCCGTGAACTCGATGGCCAACAACCTCACGGCGCAGGTCCGGAACATCGCCGACGTGACCATCGCGGTGGCGAGCGGGGACCTCTCGAAGAAGATCACCGTGGACGTACGAGGCGAGATCCTCCAGCTGAAGGAGGCCATCAACACGATGGTGGATCAGCTCCGGTCCTTCGCCTCCGAGGTGACCCGCGTGGCGCGCGAGGTGGGCACGGACGGAAAGCTGGGCGGGCAGGCCATCGTCCCCGGCGTGGCCGGCACGTGGAAGGACCTCACCGACTCGGTGAACTCGATGGCCAACAACCTCACCGCCCAGGTGCGAAACATCGCCGAGGTGTCCACCGCGGTGGCGAACGGGGACCTCTCCAAGAAGATCTCCGTGGATGCGCGCGGCGAGGTGCTCGA
>DATEOQ010000416.1:0-3439 GCA_035273905.1 Candidatus Eiseniibacteriota bacterium
ATCCCCATGTCCTTCGCCGCTTCGTACACCCGCCGTTTCGCTGCTGGCATCGACCCTCGTTTCTCGCCGCCCTACGCGGGGGGCGCTTGTTCCTCGTCCTCGAAGTCCGCCTCGGTGCCCGGTTCGCCCGGCGCCGTCCCCATGGGCGGCTCTTCACTTCCCTCGCTCGCGGGAGCCATATCCACAACCGGCTCGACCTCGTCGGGGCGATCGTCCGCGCCGCCTTCGAGCTCCACGACCGGCTCCGGCTCGGTCTCCGCGATCGGTGCGACGCCCAGCCGCGACTCGGCCTCATCGGCCACCGTCTCGGCCGCGGCCGCAGCCTCCGCGGCGCGCGCCGTTTCCTCTTCCAGCTCGCGGCCGCGCTTCGCCATGAGCTCACGCGCATCCTCGAGCAGTTTCTCGGCCGTCTTCTCGCCGACTCCCTGGATCGCGAGCAGCTCCTCGAACGGCGTCTTGAGGAGATCCTGAACCGTCTCGATCCCCTCGCGCAGGAGCTTCTCCCTGAGCTTCGGCCCGGCCGCTTCCAGATCCTCGATGTCGATGCGCGACTTCTTCTCGAACTCCCGCTGACGCTCGCGCTCGCTCTTCGAGATGAGATCGATCTTCCAGCCGGTCAGCTTCGCCGCGAGGCGCGCGTTCTGGCCCCCCTTGCCGATGGCGAGCGAGAGCTGGTCGTCCGCAACGGTGACCAGGATCTTCTGCTCCGCATCGACCACCTGGGCCTCGAGCACCTTGGCCGGGCTGAGCGCGCGGGTGACGAAGACGACCGGGTCCTGGCTGAAGGGGACGATGTCGATCTTCTCGCCCCCCAGCTCCCGCACGATCGCTTGGACCCGCGATCCCTTGATACCGACGCAAGCGCCGACCGCGTCGATCTTGTCGTCGTTCGAGAGCACGGAGACCTTCGCGCGCGAGCCGGGCTCGCGGGCGATGCCCTTGATCTCGATGATCTTCTCCGCCACCTCGGGCACCTCGGCCTCGAACAGCCTCCGGAGGAACTCGGGGTGCGTCCGCGACAGGATGATCTGCGGCCCGCGGGCGAGCTTGTCGACCGCGATGATGTATGCCTTGATGTGGTCGCCCTGGTGGTAGCGGTCGCGAGCGATCTGCTCCCGCGGAGGCAGCACCCCCTCGGAGCGATCCAGCTTCACGTAGATGTTCCCGCGGTCCACCTGCTGCACCGTGCCGCGCACCATCTCGCCGACGCGGTCGTGGTAGTCCTCGTAGATCCGTTCGCGCTCGGCTTCGCGCACGCGCTGGACCAGCACCTGCTTGGCGGCCGCGATCGCGTTCCGCCCCAGCTCCTCGAGCGAGAGATCCTGGATCAGCTCCTGGCCGATCTCGATATCGGGATCGACGCCCTTGGCCTCGCCGAGATCCACCTCGAGGCCGAGATCGTCCGCGTCCTCGACGACGATGCGCTTCAGGCGCATCAGGATCTTTCCGCTCGAATCGTCGAACCGCACTTCGATATTGGCGCTCGGGCCGAACCGCTTCCGCCCCGCGGACAGGAGCCCGGCCTCGAGCGTCTCGATGAGGATGGCCTTGTCCACGCTCTTCTCGCGCGCGATCTGGGCCATCGCTTCCATCAGCTCGTAGTTCATGTTTCGTGCTTGAGGCTCGCGTGCCAACGTCTTCACCCTTTCCGTCGGCGCTCCTGGCCGCGCATCCCTTCCCATGGGTCGACGACTAACCGCGCCTTCCGGATCGACGCGTACGGCAGGCTCACCGTCCCGGCATCGGGATCGGCGATGACCACCGTGTCCGGGCCTGCGGCCCGGATCTCGCCGTGAAACGTCCGGCGTCCCTCGTGCGGGTCGTGGAGCTTCAGTTCCACGTTCGCGCCGAGGAACCGCGCGTAGTGCTCCGGCCGCACGAGCGTCCGGTCCAACCCGGGAGACCCAACCTCGAGTACGTACCGCCCCCGGATCACGTCCTCGGCGTCCAGGTACCGCCCGATCTTCTTGTTCCAGTAGGCGCACTCTTGGAGGGTGACGCCGGACGGCCGGTCCACGAACACACGAACGACCGTCGCGCCAGTCTGGGACGCGAACTCCAGATCCCAGAGATCGAACGACTCGTCCTGCAGGAGGGCCCCGATGCGCCGGCTCAGGTCCTCCTTCAGCTCGTTACCGTCCACGCGGCAGCCCCCCGGGACTCCCGACCCCGGGCCGGGGCCGAAAAAGTACGAGTGGACCCCTGGCCCACTCGGACCCCCCAACCTACCGACTCATGCCGGCGGGTTCAAGGGCAATCTCAGTTGGCGAGCAAATTGGGCCTGGTGACGACGCTTAGCAGGACTTTGCCCACCCCGCCCAGGCTCTCGGCCGAGCACTTGTCGACGGTATCGTGGGTGGTGTGCCAGGAGGGGTAGTCGAAGTCGATGATGTCGATGGCCGGGATCCCGGCGTTGAGGAAGGGGATGTGGTCGTCGTACACGGTGTGCTTGACGTCGGAGCGGAACGATCGGACCCCCAGGCTGTTCGCCTCCCCCCAGACGAGGTCCACGATGTTCGAGGCCATTTTCCGGGAATTGCCCTCCCAGTGGAGCACCATGGTGCTGGACCCCACCATATCGATGACCACGGCGAAGAGGGGCGGGGTCTCCCCCGACTTCCACTCCACGTAGCGCTGACTGCCCCGGAAGTAGCCGGTCGGATCGGCGTCGGTCCCCAGATCCTCCCCGTCGAAGAGCGCGAGATCCACCCCGACCGACGGCTGCTCGTGGCTCATCCTGAGCGCCCGTGCCAGCTCCACCAGCACGGCGACGCCCGAGGCGCCGTCGTTGGCCCCCAGGATCGGGAGGTGACGCTTCGCGAGGACGGGATCGCGATCGGCCCAGGGGCGCGTATCCCAGTGCGCCCCGATCACGACGCGCTGCTTGACGTCCGGGCGGAAGCGCGCGACCACATTCATGAGCTGGACCCGCTTCTTCAGGACGGGCGAGTCGTAATAGAAGGTGTCGCACTCCACGACCGGCGCGTAGGCGCGGAGCGTGGAGACCAGGTACGTGAAGCAGGAGTCGTGCGCTTCGCTCCCCGGATAGCGCGGTCCGAACGCGCACTGCCGCTCGAGCACGCTGAACGCCTTCTTGCCGTCGAAGGCGATCGCCGCGGCGGGGCGGCTGCAGGAGCCGAGGGTGAGCAGGACGAGGCCCGCGGCGAGCGCCGGCATCGCGCGCGCCGAGAGAACCGGACGACTAGAACCGGAACTGGCCGTTGAGGGCAATGGTCAAGCCGCGTGTGGTGATGTTCGTCTTCCGGTCGCTCTGGTTGCGGAACCCGAGGTTGAATCCGCCGGAGATGGTCTGGGTGAAATTGTAATTCGTCGCGCTCCCGATCGTCCACCGTGATTGATCGATCTCCACGATGTCCTCCACGCCCAGGGACGGACGCTTCGTGACCTTCCGCTCCGACGAGGCCGAGAAGGTGAGGTT
>DATEOQ010000417.1:0-2242 GCA_035273905.1 Candidatus Eiseniibacteriota bacterium
TCGAGCATGTCGCCGAGCACCGCGCGCCGCGCGCCGCGCGCGTCCATGGAGGCGAGCAGGGCGAGCGCCGCCTTCATCGACGCGGGGTTCGCGTTGTACGCGTCGTCGATCACGTGCACCCCGCCCGGCGTCGTCACGCGCTCGAGCCGGTGCTTGGGCGGACGGAGGGCGCCGAGCGCGCGCGCGGCCTCGCCGCGCGGGATGCCGAAGCGGTCGCCGACCAGGATCGCCGCGAGCGCGTTTCTCACGTTGTGGCGTCCGAGGAGTGCCAGGGTGACCTCCGTTCCGTCGGGCAGGATGAACCGGGTGCCGCCGTCGCCGCTCTCCGTCACCGAGTCCGGCCTGAGATCCGCGTCCCGGTTGTCGAGAGCGTAGCCGCGCACCGTCGTCGGACGGCCGCGGTTCATCGTCCAGAGTAACGCGTCATCGGCGTTCACGACCAGGAGCCCGTCGGGCCCGAGCGCCTCGGCCAGCTCGCTCTTGGCCCGCGCGATCTCCTCGACCGAGCCGAGCTGCTCGAGATGCGCCGCGGAGGCGTTCGTGATCACGCCGACGTCGGGCCTCGCGAGCGACGAGAGAAACGCGATCTCGCCCCGCGCGCTCATCCCCATCTCGATCACGAGCACCTGGTGCTCCGGCGTCAGGTGCGAGAGGGTGAGCGGCACGCCGATGTGATTGTTCAGATTCCCCACATTCCGGTGCACCCTGAGCCGCGCCCCGAGCACGGCGGCGGTCATCTCCTTCGTGGTCGTCTTCCCGTTCGAGCCGGTTACCGCGACCGTGGGCACGCCCGAGCGCTCGCGGCAGTGCCTGCCGATCGCCTGGAGCGCCTGGAGCACGTCCGCCACCTCGATCACGGGCTTCGGCGAAGGAGCCGAGCCCGCGCTCCACGTGGCGCCGCGCGCGACGAGGCTTCCCGCCGCGCGCCCCTCGAGCGCGGACGCGACGAACGCGTGTCCGTCCACGTTCGATCCGGGGAGCGGAACGAAGAGCTCCCCCTCCTGGATCGTGCGGCTGTCGATCGCACAGCCCCGGAAGGTGAGCCCCGTTCCGGCCGCACCCCGCTTCAGGGTGCCGCCGGTCGCGGAGAGGACGTCCTCGACGGTCATCCAGGGAACTCCGGCGGAGCGGTTCACGCGCGATACCCTCGTGCGTCGAGCGCCTCTCGGGCGACCTTCCGGTCGTCGTAGGGAATGGTGCGCGCGCCGAGGATCTGGTAGGTCTCGTGTCCCTTCCCCGCGATCAAGAGCGCGTCTCCTTCTCCACAGGCTTCCACCGCCGCGCCGATCGCCTCCGTGCGGTCCACGATCGTATGCACGTGCGCGGCGCCGCGCACGCCGGCCTCGATCTCGGCCAGGATCGCGCGAGGATCCTCACTCCGCGGATTGTCCGATGTCAGGAAGACTTCGTCCGCATGCTCGGCCGCCACGGCACCCATGAGCGGGCGCTTGCCGCGGTCGCGGTCGCCGCCGCAGCCGAAGACGCAGAGGAGCCGCCTCGGCCCGGTCGCGCGGACGGCGTCGAGCGCTCGGAGGAGCGCGTCCGGCGTGTGCGCGTAGTCGACGAGCACGAGGAAGGGCTGTCCCGCCTCGACCGGCTCGAGCCGCCCCGGCACCGACGCGACCGACTCGAGGCCGGCGGCGATGGCGCTCACCGGGATGCCCACGGCGAGCCCCGCGGTGAAGGCCGCGAGCGCGTTCATGACGTTGAAGGCGCCACGGAGACGGAGGGCGACTGAGGAGCTTCCCTGCGGGCTTTGGATCCGGAGTCTCGTGCCAGATCGTTCCCACTGGATCTCTTCCGCCGTCACCTCCGCTCCGGGCTCGAGGCCGAATCCGAGCATGGGGGGGTCTCCATGCTCTCGGATCCAGCGCCCTTCGGGATCGTCCGTGTTGACGGCCCCTACGAACGCCTTCGTGCGATCGCCGCGCGCATCCGTGCGGAAGAGCCGCGCCTTGGCGTCCCGGTAGGCCTCCATGGTCCCGTGGAAATCCAGATGATCCTGCGTCAGGTTGGTGAACACGCCCGCGTCGAACGCAACGCCGTAGGTCCGGTCGAGCGCGAGCGCGTGCGAGGAAACCTCCATGGCGACGGCGGTCGCGCCGCGGTCGCGGAAGCGTCGAAGGAGCCGCGACAGATCGGGCGCCTCGGGGGTCGTGTGCGGGGCGGGCTCGGTCTGTCCGCCGAACTTGTAGCCGACGGTTCCGATCACGCCCACGCGCTCGCCGCGCGCCTCGAGCTC
>DATEOQ010000418.1:0-2760 GCA_035273905.1 Candidatus Eiseniibacteriota bacterium
TTCATCCCGTGGAGCTCGAACTCGATCTTCCCTCGCGCGAGCTCGCGCGCCGGATCCTCGCCCTTCACGAGCTGGTACCAGCCGCGATCCCAGACGATCACCGAGCCGGCACCATAGTTGTCGGCAGGGATCACGCCCTCGAAGTCCCCGTACTCGACGGGGTGGTCCTCGACGTGGACAGCCAGGCGTCGCTCGCCGTGCCGGACGGAGGGCCCCTTGGGCACCGCCCAGCTCTTCAACACGCCGTCCATCTCGAGGCGGAGATCGTAGTGCAGGCGCCGCGCGGCGTGCTTCTGGATCACGAAGAGCCGGCTCCCCGAGGCACGGGGCCCGCTGAAGGGCTCGGGCGTGCGCGCGGGATCGCGCTTGGCGCGGTACGCGTCGAGCGCGCGCGTGCGCTGGCTCATACCATCCCTCGCGGCCGGCGCCGCGCGCGCACCCTATCCATTGGCACCCGTCCAGGACCCCGTCAAGCTTTTGAAGCCTCCTGAGGGCCGTGCTACCGTCGAACCCAGTTCACCATACAGGAGGCACGTTCTCATGCCGCCGCATTCCCTCGGGTCGGGCACCATCTCCTTCGGGCTGGTCTCCATTCCGGTGAAGCTTTACTCCGCCGCGGTGTCGCAGAACGTCGCCTTCAACATGCTGCACGCCAAGTGCGGCTCCCGCATCAAGCAGCAGACCTTTTGCCCGGTCTGCCAGGTGACGATCGAGCGGAGCGAGCTCGTGCGCGGTTACGAGTTCGCCAAGGACCAGTACGTCCGGGTGAGCGACGAGGAGCTCAAGTCGCTCGAGGGCGAGGATTCCAAGGTCATCGACATTTCGGAGTTCGTGCCCCTCAAGCAGGTGGACCCCATCTACTTCGAGAAGACGTACTATCTCGGGCCGGACAAGGGCGGCGACAAGGCCTATCGGCTCCTCGCCGAGACCATGGCCAAGACCGACCGGGTGGCGGTGGCCCGCTTCATCATGCGCGGCAAGGAGAGCCTGGTGCTGATCCGTCCCGCGCAGGACGGGCTCATGCTCCACACGATGTACTTCGCCGACGAGGTTCGCGACTTCGGCGAGATCGAGAAGGGCAAATCCGCCAAGATCGCCGAGCGCGAGAGCGAGCTCGCCCGCAAGCTGATCGACGAGCTGTCGACCGAGGAGTTCAACCCCGAGCAGTACAAGGACGAGTATCGCGAGCGCGTGCTGGAGATGGTGAACCAGAAGGTCGAGGGCAAGGAGATCACCACCACCTCGTCCGAGGCCCCGCGCAGCCAGGTCATCGATCTCATGGACGCGCTCAAGGAGAGCCTCGCCAAGCGCGCCGCCGGCGTGCCCCGCAAGCCGCCCGTCAAGGTCGCCGAGAAGGGCGCGCGTCCCGCGGCCGCCGCCCCGCCCGCGCGGAAAGCCCAGGGCGGGAAGAAGTAGCGCCGGCCCTCTCCGCCTGCGGCCTCACCGCAAGCTGATCGCACCACGCCAACGCGATCAGGCACTGAAGGCAAAGCCGAGTAATCCCTCTCTGAGCCCCCGCCGCTCACCGACTCCGGGAACCGCAGTCAGGTTCGCTCCTCGGCGCGTCGGACCGCCTGAAACTTCACATGGTCCTGGGTCCACGCGGCCCCATCTCATGGCGCCGCGCGCCGGCCCCGAGTGAGTGTGCTAGCCTCTCGGGCATGCCCCGTTTGGCGACCCCATGAAGCGTCGCGCGTTCATCTGTACCCTGGGCATGGCGCTCCTCTGCCCGCCACTCGCGGTCGGCGCGCAGTCGGGCCGAGTCTACCGCCTGGGCTATCTCACGTCCGTCGCCCCGCCCGTTCCGGCCGAGAGTGCCACCTCGATCGAGCCGTCGTTGCGTGAGCTGGGCTACGTCGAAGGCCAGAACCTCGTCGTCGAGCGGCGATACGCGCGTGGCAGGGTCGAGCAGCTCCCGGCGCTGGCACGCGAGCTCGTGCAGCTTCGGATGGAGGTGATCGTCGCGGTCGGCACCTCGGCCATCCGGGCCGTGAAGGAGGCGACGACAACGATTCCGATCGTGATGTATGGCGGTGTCGATCCGGTCGCGACGGGGCTCGTGACGAGCCTTGCCCGGCCGGGAGGGAACGTGACCGGAATCCTGATCGCGGCGGGGAACACGCTGGGCGGCAAGCGGCTGGAGCTCCTCAAGGAGACCGTCCCGCAGGCCGCGCGGATCGCGTTTCTCGCCGTCGATGATCCCGGCTTCCGGCCTCAGGTCCGGGAGGCGAAGAGCGCGGCCGCGACACTCGGCATCACGCTGGTCGTCGCGGAGGTTCGGGGCGGCGACTACGATCGTGCCTTCGCCACGATGCTGGCCGAGCGGTCCGGCGCCCTCTGCCTCGGGGCGAGCCCCTTCTTCTATCGTGATCGGAGGCGAATCATCGAGTTGGCCGCGAAGCACCGGCTGCCCACGATGTACGAGTGGCCCGAGCAAGTGAAGGATGGCGGCCTGATGGCGTATGGCCCAAGCCAATCGGAATTCCCCAAGCGCGTAGCGTCCTACGTCGATCGCGTCTTCAAGGGGGCCAAGCCCGGCGACCTGCCCATCGAGCAGCCGACGAAGTTCGAGCTCGCGATCAACCTCAAGACCGCGAAGGCTCTCGGGCTGACGGTGCCACCGTCGCTCCTCGCGCGCGCGGATCAGGTTATTGAGTGACAGCGCAACTGACCACGACATTCCCCTAGAGAGGACACTTCATGCCCGAATACATCCCGAGTCCGAGACAGTGGGTGCGCGATCAGGTCGAGGTCTACGAG
>DATEOQ010000419.1:0-2931 GCA_035273905.1 Candidatus Eiseniibacteriota bacterium
GTGCTCGTCACGGAGATCGATCCGCTTCCCGCGCTCGAGGCGGTGATGGACGGCTTCGAGGTGGTCCCGGCGGAGAAGGCGGCAAAGGTCGGCGACTTCTTCGTGACGGTGACCGGCAACATCAACGTCCTCCGCATGGAGCACTTCCGCGCGATGAAGGACGGCGCGATCGTCGCGAACTCCGGCCACTTCAACGTGGAGCTCGATCTCGAAACGCTCAAGAAGCAGGCGAAGGGAATCCGCACGGTGCGTCCGTTCGTCGAGGAGATCAAGCTCGACGGAGGGAAGCGCATCTACGTGCTGGGCGAGGGACGGCTCATCAACCTGGCCGCCGCCGAGGGGCACCCCGCCTCGGTGATGGACATGAGCTTCGCGAACCAGGCGCTCGGCCTCGAGTACCTGCTCTCGCACTCGAAGGAGCTGAAGCCGACCGTCTACCCGATTCCGAAGGCTCTGGACGAGCAGATCGCGAAGCTCAAGCTGGAGGCGCTCGGCGTGAACATCGACACGCTGACGCCCGAGCAGGTCGCGTATCTCGCGTCCTGGGAGCAGGGGACCTAGGAGGGACGCTGATGCCGCTCCTGGGCCGGGTCTCGGTCCGGCGTAAGTACCAGATCCTGGGGCTCTGCCTTCTCTCCATCGCGCTGTTTCTCAGCCTGGCCCTGTTCAGCCGCGACCCGCGGGACACGACCGCGGACGTGATCGGGAGCGGGTCCGTCCGCAATCAAGCGGGCGTGCTCGGCGCCCTCGCCGCGTCCGGGTTGAATTCGGCGTTCTGGTCGGTTGGCGCGTGGGCCGTTCCCCTCCTGCTCCTCGCGTGGGGATGGAACCGGCTCCGTCTGCACGCCGCGGGCGAGCTCTGGATCAAGACCGGGCTCGGGACCGCGGCGTTCCTTTGCGGCTCCGGGCTCATCTTCCTCCTTGGCGGTGAGAACCAGGCCTGGGTCGGTGCTACGGGAGGCTGGATCGGCCGCCTCGCCGCGCGGCTCCTCGGCACGATCGGCGGAGAGCTCTTCCTCGGGACGGGCCTCGTGATCGTGGGCGTGGTCGCGCTCGAGCTGGGCGCGGCATCCCCGCTTCGGCAGCTCGTCGGCTCCTGGCTCGCGCGTCTCGCACCGCAGAAGGGACGAAAGAAGAAAGTCGCGGCCGCTCCCGTCGTCGAGTCCGCCGAAGCCGAGCCTGCGATGCCACCCCGGATGAAGCGAGTGAAGCCGGCTCCAGCCGAAGAGGAGGCCGAGCTCGAGCGCGCGTTCGGCACGCAGCCTCCGGCGCCTCCCAAGGAATCGCGCCCTCGCATCGTGGGACGGAAGGAGACGGGGGAGCCGCTCTCGATCCCGTTCCCGCCACCGGCCGCGGCCGCCGCCGCGGCGCCGCCCGAGCGTCCGGCGCGTGAGGAGAAGAAGCGCGCGGAGCCGTCTCCCGAAAGCTCGCTCGGACTGGGGCCGGCCGCGGCTCCCGAGATGGCGCTCCCGTCCATCGATCTCCTCGATCAGCACGAGAGCCGCCAGGTCGCGATCGACGAATCGGAGCTCCTCGAGCTCTCCCGCGTGCTCGAGCGCACGCTCTCCGACTTCGGCGTGGCGGGCAAGGTGTCCGAGGTGCATCCAGGACCGGTCATCACGCTCTTCGAGTACGAGCCCGCTCCCGGCATCAAGGTGAACCAGATCCTGAACCGGCAAGACGATCTCGCGCTCGCGCTCCGGGCGCAGCGGATCCGCATCGTCGCGCCGATCCCAGGGAAGGCCGCGGTCGGGGTCGAGATTCCGAACCGCGTGAAGGCGCTCGTCTCCATTCGCGAGATCATCGCGTCCTCCGCGTTCCAGAAAACGAGCGATGCGCTCCCGTTCGCGCTCGGCAAGGACGTCGCGGGCGTGCCCTTCACGGCGTCCCTCGAGAAGATGCCGCACCTCCTGATCGCGGGAGCCACGGGCTCCGGGAAGAGCGTCTGCATCAACACGCTCATCATGAGCCTCCTGCTTCGGCGCACGCCGTCGGAGCTGCGGTTCATCATGATCGATCCCAAGATGCTCGAGCTCACGCCCTACAACGGAATCCCGCACCTCCGCATGCCGGTAGTCACCGATCCGAAGAAGGCGGCTCAGGCGCTCCGCTACTCGGTGAAGGAGATGGAACGGCGGTATCAGGTGCTGGCCAAGCACGGCGCGCGGAACATCGAGGCGTACAACCGGCTCGGACTCGATCCCTCGACCGAGGACGCGAAGCTGCCGTACCTCGTCGTGGTGGTGGACGAGCTGGCGGATCTCATGGCGCTCCTGCCGGCGGAGATCGAGGAGCCGATCGGACGCCTGGCGCAGATGGCGCGCGCCGTCGGCATCCATCTCATCCTCGCGACGCAGCGCCCGTCCGTGGACGTCATCACGGGCATGATCAAGGCGAACTTCCCGTCGCGAATCGCCTTCCAGGTCGCGAGCCGCACCGATTCGCGCGTGATCCTCGACATGAACGGCGCCGAGAGCCTCCTCGGGCACGGCGATAGCCTCTATCTCCCGGCGGGGAAGCCGGAGCCCTATCGCATCCACGGTTCCTACGTCTCGAGCGAGGAGATCGAGCGCGTCGTCTCGTTCCTGAAGAGCCAGGGTTCGGCGCCGGCCATCATCGACGACACCGCGCTCGAGCAGGCCACGGCGATCTCCGAATCCGACGCCGACGATGATCTGTACGAGGAGGCGATGAAGCTCGTGGTGCTGCACCAGCAGGCCTCGACCTCCATGCTCCAGCGCCGGCTCAAGGTCGGCTACTCGCGCGCGGCCCGCCTGCTGGATCTCCTCGAGGAGCGCGGCATCGTCGGTCCCTCCGAGGGGGCCAAGGGGCGCGAGGTGCTCCTGAGCGAGCACGACTTCGAGGAGCGCCGCACCCGCATCTCCGAGGTGACCGAGGCGTGATCCGTCCCATTCCGCTCGAGCCCGCCCG
>DATEOQ010000420.1:0-2600 GCA_035273905.1 Candidatus Eiseniibacteriota bacterium
CGTGAGCGGCAGGAGCCGCGCCGCGAGTGCCGGAAACTCCCCCGCGAGTCCACGAATCACCCGCCCCTCGAAGCCGGAGTAGACCACGATCGAGCCTCCATCCTCCAGCGCCTCGATGAGCGCCTTCGCGAGCGGCGGCCGCGGATCGGTCCGGTCCGGGTGCAGGTACTCCGAGTGGCGCACGTCGCCATTCGCCTCGAGCACGTGGTCGGACCACTGGAAAGGCACCTGCTGGAACGGGTGCGTCCCCGGGATCACGGGCAGCGCCGGATTGCACGTCTCGAAATCGAGGAAGTGGACGGGATAGCGGATCGCGTTGAGCTGCGCGTGAAGATCGGGGTGCATGAATGGGACGCCCGACTTCGCCGCCCGGTGGACGCGGATCTGCATGTCGTTCAATCCCTCGAATCCTTCCGGGATCTCGCGGATGTCCACGACGCCTGCCTGAACGAGCGTCTGATAGATCTTCGGCGTGAGCCGCGGGAGGCGGCTGATGTGATGCGGCGACATGTCGCTGTGGCAATGGCCGTAGTACGGACAGCGGTAGGGCTTCCGACACTGCGGCCCGATCGCGACGACCGGTTCCTCGAGGGAGCGGAGCACGTCGCGCATCCTCGAAACCCGATCGAGGAGCCGCGGCACCTGGGCGCGCGCCTCCCGCGAGAGGTCGAGGAGCGAGAAGAGCGAGCCCACGTCGTACGGCCCGCCCGGCCACAGATAGCGTGAATTCACGTGGAGGAGCATCGCGCGCGCGACCCGCACGCCGGATCCCTCGACCACGTAGACCTGCGTCGCCAGATCGACGACGTACTCCTCCTTGAATCCCGTGCTCGACTTCACCTCGACGAGATCCCATCCGCCCTTCGTACGCGCGAGGATATCGACGCGCACCCGGATGTCCGATGAGATGAACGCAGCCTCGTAGATCGCGTCGACTCTCGGATCCTCGAGGGCCGCGCGGGTCTCGGCGACGGCGCGGTCGTGATACCGGGGGTCCTCCTCCACCTTGACCCCGTTCGGATAGCGCCCTCGCGCCACCACGCCCACGCGGCGTCCGGCCTTCAGGATCGCCTCGCGGCCGGGATCCATCGGATCGCGTTCGGCGAGGTGGTGCGCCTCGAAGTAGAGGCGCTTCGCGCACTGATAGCCGGCCGCGATCTTGGATTTGGAGAGGGGCCGAAGCGAAGGCCTCTGTCCGAGGGCGCCGTCCCAGAGCGGCAGCTGGCTCATGCGCCCTCCACTCGGGCGATGTACGCATCGACGTCGAATTTTCGCGCGGCGCCCGAGGCGCTCATCGGACGGATGAAGCCGAGCACCGGCCGCTCCGGCGGCCACGGGCGGTCGTGCTTGCCGCAGATGGCCCAGGCGATCCCGGCGTAGCCGTTCGGATCGCGGCCATCGAGCTCCCACCGATCGTTCAGCCGGACCGCCGCGCGATACGCCGCGGACGGCGACGGCGTCCAGTCGAGGAGCCGCTTCGCCCAGTACATGCGCATGTAGCCGTGCATTCGCCCGGTGGTCACCATCTCGCGCTGCGCCGCGTTCCAGAGCCGGTCCTCGGTCGCGCCCGCTTCGAGGGCGTCCCAGGAGTAGATCCGCTCGCGCGCGTCCCGCGCATGGCGCTGGAGCGTGCGGCGCCCCCAGTCCGGCGCGGAGGCCACGTCGTCGTACCGCGCGTTCCTCGCCACGAAATTGACCGCCAGCTCGCGCCGCACGATCAGCTCCTCGAGGTACGCCTGCTTCGCCGACCGGGGCGCCCGCGTGAGACGGACGGCGAGCGCCACCGTGTGCGGACCGAGGTGACCGAAGTGAAGGTAGGCCGAGAGGCGGCTCGTGCCGTCGAGGGGCGGCGCGTTCCGGTCCAGGTGGTAGCGCTTGAGCGGCCCCTTCAAGAAGCGCGCGAGCACCCGAAGGCCGGCCGCGGTTCCGCCTCGCGCGCCCCGAACCGGCGCGACCGACCGATCGACGGGGAGCGTGGCGAGGAGCCGGGCCGGATCGATGGGAGCCGAGCGCGGCTTCGACGCGCGGGTCCACCGCCGCTTCACACGGGTCAGGGGTGAGCGTTTCAGGTAGCGCGGAAGAAGTCGCGTGATCTTCGGTCGGAGCGTGCGAGCGGCCCATTCCTCGCGGTCGAAGTGATCCGTCGGCACGATCACGTCGGCGTCCACGGTCCAGAACGGAACCCTGAGACGCTCGGCCGCGCTGCGCCGCCATCCCTCGGGCTCGCGGAGCGGATTCTCGTCACCGACCACGAGGGCGGGCGACACTTCCTCGCAGAAGCGAACGAGCGAATGGTCGGGATAGGGGCGGAACGCGAAGGCGGCCCCTCGCGCCTCGATCGCGCGGGCGGTCTCCGCGACACCATCGAGCAGGAACGCGTAGTGCCTCAGATTGGAACGCGGGTACCCCGGATGCAGGCCGAAGTGGACGACGAGCGGGAGGTCGAGGGCGTTGGCGGCCCGGACGGCCGTGTCGAGGGCCGGATTGTCGCGCGCGCGTTGAGCGCGCTGCATCCAGTAGACGACGCAGCGAGGCGAGGCCGGGACGGAGCCGTCCCGGCGGACACGGACGCGAAGGTCCGAAGTGAGCGAATCGAGCGA
>DATEOQ010000421.1:0-6284 GCA_035273905.1 Candidatus Eiseniibacteriota bacterium
GGTCGCGGCGCGCGGGCGCGCCGCGTTTCCTACTCGTCTCCCCCGTCGTCCTCGCCGCGCGTGTTCCGGTAGTAGACCTTGAACTTCTTCCGGAGCCGGTTCTGCCGGACGCGCTCGCGCCATTGCTTGATGGGATTCCGCCACCGGAACGACCCGCCCCGTCCCGAGCCGCGCCCGAACCGCCGCATGTAGAGCCAGCCGAAGAGGAGCCCGCCCAGGTGTGCCACGTTCGCGACGCCGCCGCCCGTGGAGGTGAGGGTGGCCCAGAACGCGAGCGCCCCGAGGATGATGACGAAGTACTTCGCCTTGATCGGGATGACGAAGTAGAGGAGGAGCGTCCGGTCCGGGAAGAGGATGCCGTATGCGGCGAGGATTCCGTAGATCGCGCCCGAGGCGCCGATGATCGGGATGGTGGAATTCGGTGTGACGAGGATGGAGCAGAGCGCCGCGCCGATTCCTGTGATGAAGTAGAACCGCACGAACCGCTGCGTTCCCCAGAGGTCCTCCAGCTCGTTCCCGAACATCCAGAGCGCGAGCATGTTGAAGAGGATGTGGAGGAAGCCCCCGTGGAGGAAGAGGTACGTGGCCACCTGCCAGAGGTAGAGGTGGTGGACCACCTCGTAGGGCACGAGGCCGAAGATGCGCTCCAGGCGCACTTGCGCCAAGAACCCGGCCAGGAGCTGGAAGACCCAGACGCCGATCGTGACGATGACGAGCGTCCGGACGCCCGGAGAGAGCGAGCCGCCGAAGACGATGGGACGGGGCTCGCGGTAGCTCACGCGCGCTTCTCCGGCGCCGCCTTGAGCTTGGGCCCGAGATAGAGTCGCCGCTCTTCCGCCGTGTCGTCGAACGCCTGGCGAATCCGCGAATCCTGCTCCACGCGAAGCTCGATCTTGCGGCGCTCCATCGCGCGCGCGGCGGTCTCGATCATGGCGTCGATCCGGTGCTCGGCGAGCGACGACGCGGTGCCCCACACGAACGACGGGACGTACGCGGGCCAGAGCTCGGTGCCGTAGAGATTGCTGCCGATGCCGAGGACGCACCCGGTCGGGAGCGAGGTGCAGATGCCGGTCTTCGTGTAGTCGCCGATCACCGCTCCGAGGAGCGTCTGCCCGGAGCTCTCGGCGGTGCCATCGGCGAAGGCGCGCGCGCTCCGATAGAAGCGGACCTCGCCGTAGTTGTTCTTCAAATCGCTGTTGTTGGTGTTCGCGCCGAGGTTCACCCACTCGCCCACGAACGAGTGCCCCAGGAAGCCGTCGTGCTGCTTGTTGGCGTACCCCTGGAATACCGACGCCTCGACCTCGCCCCCCACCTTGCACACGGGGCCGATCGAGGTGCCGCCGCGGATCTTCGCGCCGGCCTTGATCACGGAGCCCTCGCCGATGACGGCGGGCCCCTCGATGTAGGCAAGCGGCTCGACCTTCGCGTTCTCGCGGATCAGGATCGGCCCGCTTTCCGCGTTGAGGACGGCGCCCGCCATGACACGCGCGCCCCGCGCCACGTGCACCGCGTCCGGCTGCGTCACGTGCACCCCCGCCTCGATCGTGCCCCGAACCGTGCCCGGCTGGAAGCCGTGGCGGAAATCCTGGACGATCTGGCGCGGGCTCCAGCGAACGAGATCCGCCGCGGACCGCGCGAGGAAGGCGTTCACCTCGGCGGGAAAGCGGAGGTCTTCGAACGCACGCTCCGGATCCCCTTCGCGGAGATACCGCGCCGCGTGGGCCACGCGATCGGCCCGCACCTTGGCCGCGAACAGGGTGCCGTCGGCCATGTACGACGCTTTGCTCGGCGACGCGGCGAGGAAGTGGAGGATCTCGTCGTCGGTCATGCAGAGCCGCGCGTTGACGAAGAGGGTCTCCTCCGCCGGAGGCGGGCCCACCTGCGCGGTCGGATAGAGGAGGCGCGTCACCTCCTCCAGCTCGGGGCGCACATGGAGCACGAGCGGCGATTCGGGGAACGCGCGCACGAGCTTTTCCACGAGCGAGAACGCGCCGCAGCGGAGGGCGAACGCGGGCCGGAGCAACGTGTGGGGTCCGAACGACTGGACGAGCGGGTCTTCGAACAGACAGAGATTCACCAGGAAAAGGTAGGGACGATCCGCGGTCGCGTCAAGTCATGGCGCCAGAAACTTGGAGCGCCTACAATGGCGTGGTGACCCCGGACACGCCAGGGAACGATCCCACGACCAAGAAGCCGCCTCGGGGAGCCCCCGCGGCTCCGGCCCCGTCGCCCGTCGCTCCACCCGCCGGAGCGAAGGCTTCCCCGGAAGAAGAGGCGTCGCAGGAATCCACGATCGCGGTCGAATCCGCGCCGACGCATCGGAAGGCGCCGGCCCATGCGCCGCCGCCCGCGCCGGCCCGCGAGCCTTCGGCGCGCGCGCTCCGGTATCGCGAGCATCGAATTCCGCGGCGGCATCGCGTCTTCGTGAACCGCAATCTCAAGATGACGGCGATCCGCGCCATCGGCTTCGACCTGGACCACACCCTCGCGCACTACGATCCCGTTCCGGTCGAGGAGCTGGGGTTCGACCTCACGAAGCGGAAGCTGGTCGAGGAGAAGGGCTATCCCAAGGAGGTCCTCGATCTCAAGTACGATCCGCAGTGGGTGATCCGCGGGCTTGTGGTGGACAAGAAGCGCGGGAACGTCCTCAAGATGGACTACTTCAACTTTGTCTCGCGCGCGTACCACGGCCTGACCCCGCTCCGCTCGGACGAGCGCGGCCGGGCCTATCGATCCGATCGCATCCGGCTCGGACACGAGAACTACGTCTCCGTGGATACGCTCTTCCACCTCCCCGAGGTCTACCTCTACGTCTGCCTGATCGACTTCTTCGAGCGCCGGGACGGAAAGAAGTCGCTCGATTACGAGGCGCTCTACAAGGACGTGCGCGAGATGATCGACGAGGCGCACCGGGACGGTAGCCTGAAGTCGGTCATCACGGGCAACCTGGACCGCTACATCCGGCTCGACCACGAGGTGCGGACGGTGCTGGAGGAGTTCCGGCGCGCCGGGAAGAAGCTCTTCCTACTCACGAACAGCGAGTGGTCCTACACGGACGCCCTGATGCGCCACATCTTGATGAAGGGCAAAGGGGCGCCGGAGCACTGGACCGATCTCTTCAACGTGGTGATCGTGGAGGCGGCCAAGCCGCAATTCTTCCTCACCAGCGACGCGCCGGCTCCGGTAGCCGAGCTCGAGGGGCGAACGATGTCGGCGACGGTCGGACGCGGCGGGAGCGCCGCGTACCTCCAGAGGACGCTCGGCTCCGGCGGCGAGCACGTGCTCTACTTCGGGGACCACACCTACGGGGATATCTTGCAGTCGAAGCGCGTCGCCAACTGGCGTACCGCCATGATCGTTCCGGAGCTGGACCGGGAGATCACCGTCACCGCCGAGCACACGAAGGAATTCGAGCGGCTCGCGCGGCTCTCGTCCGAGCGCCACCAGCTCGAGATCGACAAGGCGGCCATCGGCCGCGAGCTACGGCGGCTGACGTTGATCCTGAGCGAGCAGGACGGCACGGATCCGGCGCGGCGCAGCGAGATCGCCACACGCATCCCGGAGATTCCCGAACAGATCGCGAGCTTCGAGCATCGCGGATCCGAGCTGGAGCACGAGATCGGGCAGATCCGGCTCAAGATCGACCGCGCGTACAATCCGCGCTGGGGCTCCCTGTTCCGCGAGGGAAACGAGTCGAGTCGCTTCGGTCACCAGCTCAAGGATTTCGCCTGCGTCTACACGAGCCGGGTCTCGAACTTCCTCCACTACCCCTGGAACTACTACTTCCAGTCCCCCGTCGGCTACATGCCGCACGACATCTAGCCGCGCGACGCAGGGTCATCCCGCCAGAACCGAATCGATCTCAGTGACGCCGTGCGCGAGCTGCTCGTCCGTGATCGTGAAGGGCGGCAGGAGCTGAAGCACCGTTCCACGCGTTCCGCTCGGGATCGTGAGGACGCCCCGCGCGAGGAGAGCGCGCCACAGGGTTTGAAGGCCCGCCGCGTCGGACGCGAGCTCGATTCCCGCCATCAGTCCGGCGGTGCGTACGGCCGCGACGGAGCGATGGCGTCGCGCCAGCCCGGTGAGCGCTCCCTCCAGCCACCACCCCTTTCGCTCGACCTCCTCACGGAACCCGGCCGCCGTCAGACGTTTCAAGGTGGCGAGCGCGCCGGCGCAGGCGAGCGGATGCGCGTAGAACGTGCTCGCGTGCGGCGCCTCGCCGGACGCGGGCGCGTGCTTGCGCCAGGCGTCCATGAGCTTGGGGCGGCCGAACAGGGCCGCGATCGCCATGCCGCCTCCAATTCCCTTCCCCGCGCAGAGGAGATCGGGCTCGGCGTCGGGACCGAAACGCTCCCAGGCCCAGAACGGCCCGGTCCGCCCCGCGCCGGTCATGACCTCGTCGTAGATCACCGCCGCGCCGTGCTTCCGCGCGAGTGCCCGGAGTCCGGCCAGGAATCCCGGTGGCGGCGTCACCGTCCCGCCCCGTCCCTGGATCGGCTCGGCAATGACCGCGGCGCAGGGCTCACTCTCCCGCAGCGCGCGCTCGAGCGCATCGAGATCGCCGTACGCGACGTGAACCGCCCATCCGCCGAGCAGCGCCTGGATCGGACCGGGAGGCGCCGGGTGATGCGTCACCTCGAGCGCACCCAGGGAGTCGCCATGGTAGGAGCCCGTGAACGCCACGACGCGCCTTCGTCCTGTGGCGAGCGCCGCGGTCTTGAGTGCGAGCTCCACCGCCTCGGACCCGGTCGATGCGAGGAGCACGCGATTCAGGTGACCGCCCACGCGCGACAGCGCGCGCACGAGCCGCTCCCGCTCGCGATGCGGCATGAGATCGCCGAGCCCCTGAACGAGGCGCCCCGCTTGCGCCGACACCGCGCGCTTGATCTCCGGCGCCGCATGGCCCAGGGATGCCGTGCCGAAGCCGGAGGTGAGATCGAGAAAACGATTCCCGTCGAGATCCTCGACGACGGCGCCCTTGGCGCGCGCCCACACGATGGGGTTCGAATCGACACCCCAGATGGCCGCCCCCTCGACGCGACGGAGGCGCTTCGCCGCGGTCAGCGATTTGGGACCGGGCACCGGGGTGCGGATCTCGGGAAGCTCGTCCCCTCGAAGCGCGGTCACGCGCTCTGCTCCACCGCCACCGCCGCGGCGGGCTTCCGCGTCTCGACCCACGTCACCCCCGCCAGCACGAGGAGCGCGCCCACCACGAACCCCGGCGTGAACCGCTCGCCGAAGATGGCCCAGGACAGGATGGCGGTGAGGATCGGCTGGACGTTGGTGGTCACCGCGACCTTGGACGCCTCGAGATGACGCAGCGCGTACATGTAGAGAGGATAGGCAATCACGGAGGTGCCGATGGACAGATAGAGGATGCTGCCCCACGCCCCGGGGCCGATGGAACGGAGCGGCGGAATGGCGCCCGGGATCAGGAAGGCCGGAAGGCACATGACGGTCCCGCTCACGATGGCCCAGGTCGTCACGGTCATCGCGTCGTAGCGTTCGACGAGCTGTTTCGCGAGCACGGTGTAGGCGGACCAGGCGAACACCGCGATCAGGATCATGACGTCCCCCACCAGAACTCCCATCTCGTTGCGGAGGCCGCGCTCGAACAGGATGATGGCGACGCCGACGAATGCGACCAGCGTCCCGAAGAGCTTCGAGCCGATCGAGCGCTCGCCGAGCATCCGTCCCGCGAGGAGGAGCACGAACAAGGGCGTGAGCGCGTAGAGGAGGGACGCGTGGCTCGCCGTGGATCGGGAGAGCCCGAACAGGAAGAAGCCCTGGTTGATGACCACCACGAAGAAGCCGAGGATCACGAGCTTGATCCGGTCCTCGCGCGCGATCGGTGTTCCGCCGCGCACGCGCCGGTACACGAGCATCGTGACGGACGCGATGACGAACCGGATGAGAGCGACCGCGAGCGGGCCGATGGCGGCGACCGCGGCCTTCCCGATGATGTGGGTGAGGCTGGAGAAGATCTGGTTGAGGCCGAGGGCGGCGATCACCCGCGACTTCGGCGCGCTGGGCGCCCCGGGGCCCGATCCACCGCTCGTCGTGCGGTCCAAGGGCGGATTCTAGTCGAGGGGGGCTCCCCGCGCAACGAGCCCGGCCGCGCCCGGGTGACGAGGCTGGCCCACGCCTGCGCGACGAAGCTGGCCCACGCGCCCGCGGGCTTGCGGTATCCTGACGGGCTTGGAGGAACCGAACCCATGATGGATGCCGATTTCAGGAAGTATCTCGCCGCCGTCAAAGCGGACGAGCCGCCGGCGATGTCCACC
>DATEOQ010000422.1:0-4574 GCA_035273905.1 Candidatus Eiseniibacteriota bacterium
GCAGGTGGCTGGGGTCTTGGGACGGGCCAGCTTCACTTCCGCTCCCGCCCCGGCGGCGGCCTCGAGGGCGGCCTCGACCTCGCGCGCCTGCTGGCGCGCGTCGCGATTGGCCTGCTTCACCTGCTGCCAGATTTCACTCTCGACCGGGGGGGCAGGTGCAGCGACGACCTGGACCACCGTGGTCGCGACGAGAAGAAGGGCGGCGAGCCCGATCGTGACCACGAGCCCGGATGGGGAGATCGAATCGCGGCGCTGACCGGGGTGAAGGATCGAGAGCAGTCGCGACTCGAGATTGGATTCCTGGGCCAGGGCGGGCGCGACATCCGCAAAACCGTCCGGGCGAGTCATGGAGCGGACCATGGCGAGCAAATGCGCGGCATAGTCGGTGGCGCGCTCGCCCGCCGCGAGCACCAGATCGTCACAACAGCGCTCGCACTCCCGTCGAGCCACGCGAGCCAGCTTCCACACGAGCGGATGGAACCAGAAGATCGAGGTCGCGATCCGGGTGAGGAGCAGGCAGACGCCGTCGTGCCGCGCGACGTGCGCGATCTCGTGAAGAAAGACGACTCGTATCCGCTCCCGGCCCCACTGGCGCGCTTCCACCGGCAAGAGAAGGACGGGACGCGCCCATCCCCACACGGAGGGAATCGCAACGCTCGGACATTCCCGGAGGCTTATGGATCGAGACACGCCGAGCCGCCGGCATGCGGAGTCGAGCTCTTGCTCGAGATCGGCATCCTCGATCCGTCGTGCCCGCCTCACGGTCAGCGCCGCAGCGGCGAAGGAGACCAGGACGCGGAGCAGCAATGCGGCGGATATCGCCAGGGACGCGAGGATCACGTACTCCGAAAGGCTTCTCCGGGAGCTGACCGGAATTGTGGAGGGAGGAGTGGATTCGCTGGCTCCCGAAGAAATGACGTCGCCGTGCTCGGGAAGAAGGACACCGGACGCCTGGTCCACCGGGGCCGTCGGCGTCTCGGCGCGGAAGGACGTCGGTGTCGGGACGGCAGGGAGGATCGGCAGCGGCACGGCGGGAAGAAACGCCATGGCGATTGGAAGCGCGATCAGCGCGATCAGCGTGGCCATCGCGGCGAGGTGGCGCTTCGCCGCCGATGCCTTGCGCAGTTGATAGCAGACAATGGTTCCGGCCCCAGCGATCAGTGTCGCCCGAACTAGGAACGAGAGCAGATCCCCCCAACCCGAAGCCGAAAGACTGGAAAGCAGGACTCCCGCCGGAAAGGTCATTTGCGTTCCTCGTTTCTGGCCTGCTCGATGAGCCTGGCCAACCGGTCCAACTCCTCGGGGTTCAGCTCGGTGCCGGGGTCTTCCAACAACGTTAGGACGGCGCCAGCCGCGGATCCGTTGAAAAACGTCGTGAGCAGGTGCTCGATGGCGCCCTGGCGCGCCTTATGGTGTGTCAGGACCGGCTTGTACACGTAGGCGGCACCATCCACGTCGTGCCGCAAGAAGCCCTTCTGCTCCAGGATGCGCAAGGTGGCGCGCACGGCGGAATAGCTGGGCGGGGACGACATGCGGGTCCGGATCTCGCCAGCCGTCGCGCTCGCCCCCTCGGACGCATAGAGCAGGTCCATGATCTCCCGCTCTCGCCGGCTCAAGGTCTTCATTCGTTTCATGGACGCCTCCCTGGATGCTGGATTTTTAGCAGTGCTGAATTATTAGCACTGGCGGGGAGGGCTGTCAACCCCGTCGCTTCCGGTGCGGCGATCATCCGATCCGAGAACCCGATAGAACCCCCGGGCTGTTCCGGATAGCCTGTTCGTCGTGCGCTTTGAGTCCGGCAGTCTGCTTGGCCCCTACCAGATCCTCTCGCCCCTCGGGGCGGGGGGAATGGGCGAGGTGTACCGCGCCCGGGACACGAGGCTGGCGCGCGACGTGGCGCTGAAGGTCCTGCCCGAAGCGCTGGCCGGCGACCCCGAGAGCCTTGCCCGGTTCGAGCGCGAGGCCCGCATCGCCGCGGGCCTCAATCACTCGAACATCGTGGTCCTCTACTCGATCGAAGAAGTGAGCGGGACGCGGTTCCTGACCATGGAGCTGGTCGAGGGGCAGCGCCTCGATCGTGAGATCGGGCCCCATGGCGTTCCCGTCGAGCGTCTTCTCGATATCTCCACCGCATTGGCCGAGGCTTTGGTGGCGGCGCACGAGAGGGGTATCGTTCATCGGGACCTGAAGCCCGCCAACGTCATGGTGACGCGCGATGGGCGCGTGAAGGTGCTCGATTTCGGTCTCGCGCGAATCGCCCAGATGGCGGCGAGCGAAGGCGGTTCGCGGACGGCGACGGCCCACTCCATTTCGATCGCCGGGCAGGTCATGGGTACGGCGCCCTACATGGCTCCGGAGCAGGTGCGCGGCGAGGCGGCCGACGCTCGCACGGACCTCTTTGCTCTCGGGATCCTGATGTACGAGCTGGCGACCGGCCGCCGTCCCTTCACCGGAGCCACGTCCGCGGACGTGACCTCGGCCATCCTGCGTGACACGCCGACGCCCTTGGAGCGCGTGCGCTCCGATCTTCCGCGGGAGGTCGCGGCCATCGTCGACCGCTGCCTCGCGAAGGATCCGGGCCGTCGATTCCAGACCGCTCTCGAGGTGAAGGAGAGCCTGGGACGCCTCCTGGACAGAGCCAAAGCGGCGCGGACGGAAGGCGCGTCTCCATCGATCGCCGTCCTCCCGTTCGTGAACATGAGCCGGGACGAGGAGAACGAGTACTTCTCGGATGGGCTCACGGAAGAGCTGCTCAACGTCCTCGCGAAGGTCCCCGAGCTCAAGGTGACCGGGCGGACTTCATCCTTCGCGTTCAAGGGCAAGCAGGAAGACGCACGCGATATTGGCCAGAAGCTGGGCGTGGCGACGCTGCTCGAGGGGAGCGTTCGAAAGGCGGGGAACCGCGTCCGGATCACGGCGCAGCTGATCAAGGCCGGGGACGGATTCCATCTCTGGTCCGAGACCTACGATCGCGTGATCGACGACATCTTCGCCGTCCAGGACGACATCGCGCGATCGGTCTCCCAGGCCCTTCGCGTTAAATTGCTGGGCGCACCCGCGGTCTCGAAAACAAGCCCGGAGAGTTACTCGCTCATCTTGCAGGCGAACCATTTCGTCCGGCAAAACACGGCTGCAGCACTCGCGAGGGCTGTGACGTTGTATCAGAAGGCCATCGAGACGAGCCCCGAGAGTGCGCCGGCCTGGGCTGGGCTGGCTTTGGCACACGAATTTCAAGCCGGCTACGGACACGCGGACGTCCTACAGAGCGTCCGGAATGCGAAAGCTGCGGCCGAGCGGGCCCTGGCCCTCGACGATCGCCTGGCCGAAGCGCACCTGGCCATGGGCATCCTGCTCGCTTCCTTCGAGTTTCGGTATCGGGAAGGGATGGAGTCCGTCCGAAGAGCCGTGGAGCTCGCTCCCGGTGCGAGCACGGCGATCGGAATGCTGTCCTTCTATGAGGCGGTGATCGGGGACAAGGCTGAGGCGCGGCGACTAGCCCTCCGCGGCGTGGAGATCGATCCACTCAATCGGGAAGTGTATGCGGGTCTGGCACGACTCGAATCATGGGACGGAAATCTCGAAGCGGCTTCCGATGCCTATTCGAGAGTGCTGGAGCTGACCCCCGGGGCGGCAAACATCCATTCGGCCCTGGGCATCCTCTACCTGCGGCGTGGCATGGCGGACAAGGCGATCGAGGAAATACTGAAGGAGTCGTCGGCGGGGTATCGGGACCAAGCCCTTGCGATGGCCTACTGGGAGATGGGAATGAAGAAGGAGTCGGACGAAGCCTTGGATCGCCTCCTCAAACTGTCCGAGGAGTGGGCCGTCCAGTTCGCCGGGGCGTACGCGGTCCGGGGAGAAAACGACGAGGCATTCCGCTGGCTCGAGCGTGCCTACGAGCTGCACGATGCGGGAATCGTCATGCTGAAGTTCATGTCGAGCACACGAAAACTGCACTCGGACCCCCGGTGGTCGAGGCTTCTCGACAAGGTGGGCTTGGGAGAGTCCAGGAGGACCTGAGGCGCTAGACTCTACTCGACGTTGGGTATCCGGACGATGCTACCCTTCGCCTGCTCATCGTTGGGATCCTTCACCACCGTTTCGTTTTCAGTTCAGCTTCACGATCCGACTCGTCATCCGCACTCCGCCGACGCGCGCGTCTACGAAATACACGCCCGGTGCACACGTCGAGCCTTGATCGCGCCGGCCATCCCACTCCAATACGTTCACACCGGACGAGAGCCATCCGGACCGGAGGTGTCGCACCGCCCGGCCCCTCACGTCGTACACGATGACTTCGACGGCGCCGGACCGGGGTGCTTCGAGGCGGAACTGGGTCTCGCCCCGGAAGGGATTGGGCGCGACGCTGACCCATGGGGTGCCCGATGCGTCTGCGGTCTCTACCGCCGTGCTGATGGGATCCGTTGCGTCCACGTGGATCAGCGTGTCCACGCAGGCTTGGCCACGGTGGAGCGAGACGTCAATGACGATCCGCGGCCATTCGCTACTGCCCACGATCAGCCCGCTGTCGAAGTGCTGCGGCGCGCCTCCGTCCAAGGAGAGATCGAGCACGA
>DATEOQ010000423.1:0-2339 GCA_035273905.1 Candidatus Eiseniibacteriota bacterium
GGACGCCCCGCCCGGGGCCATCCGCCACATTGAAGAGCGTGGTCGCCTGGATCCCTGTCATCCCCTTACCCGCCACGTTGACCAGCCCCGCCCACTGGAGGCCCCGCAGCTTGCCCCCCGCGATATTGGCAAGGCCGCTCAGGTGAATGCCGCTTTCGTCACCCATCACGTAGCTCGCGGCACCGGTCAGGTGGATGCCGCTCGCCTTGCCGTAGATCTGCGAGTAGACGCCCGTCAGCTGAACGGCCCGAACGTCGCCGCCAGTAAGGGAAGCGATGCCGTGCAATCCTAGACCGTCGACAGAGCCGACATGGCCATAGAGGACTGACAGGTGCACCGAGGTCGCGACCTGGGGGTCGCGATTGGTCGCGATCGGATAGAGGAGCGAGAGCACGACGGGACTCTTGCTCGACGCCGCGGCCGCCGATGCAGCGGGCACGATGACCGCGATCGCGAGGAAGAAGGCCAGGACGCGCGCGATCATGTCAGAAGTACCAGTTCAAACCGAGCGTGACCGGGATGAACCATGCCTTGTCGACCAGATCCTTGCCCACGGCGTGATGGTTCGCCGTCACGTCCAGCGCTATCGCGGCGGGTTTGGAGATGCGGAATTCGTATCCACCCCCCACCATGTACGCTGTGCCCCCCTCGTCGACGTGGTCTTCCGTGTGCGTCGAATCGACGCCGCCCACGGCGTGCGGCGAGACCGCGATCCGGGCGATCGACAGGCCTGCCCCCGCCCGGAGGTAGATCCCGCCCGTCTCGGACTTGGGATTTCCCGGGAAGAAGGTGAACGCGGCTCCGAACGTTTGCATGCTGACGCGTACGGAAGCGTCGCCATACCCCTGTTCGTTGACCCACTGGAACTGCTCGTAGCCGAGCATGGCGCGCTTGCCCAGCATGTGACCGAGCCGGAGGCGCGGTGTCGTTCCTTCGTCCCAACCGGTTTCGAAGTGATTCAGATCGCTGCCGGCGGTGATCTTGGCTTTGCTGAACCCGACTCCGATGCCCGCGACCCATCCGTCACGAACGTGCTCGTAGAGGGCGAAGGCGGGTCGTGCGGGGATGGCGAGGAGGAAGAGCGCGAGAAGACCGAACGCTCGTGCCGTCCTGACACCCGCGCCCCACCGCGGGAAGGTGTTCATGGGCGCGACCCTACCACGTCGGCTGACACAACGGTAGTGATGGGTTAGGCTTGCGTCGGTAAGCGTCAAGCAGGTTGGGGAGAGCCGGGGGTGACGACATGAACAACATCTATCTGGTTCTGGCCGGCGACAAGACGAACTTCCGGATTTGTGCCGCGTTCGACATCGCGGCTTACGCGAAATCCTATGCCGCGGCGTTCAAGCACCACGGGGAGCCCCTCTGGGTCGAGGGGGTGCCCGAAGGCCTCGGTCAGGATTTCCGCGTCGGGGACAAGCCTTACGCCGTGCGGTTCGATCGACGAGGTGAGTGCCTGGGAGTCGTCGAGGATCCTCCGCTCAGTGATTTCCTCGGCCATTCCCCACCGCACCGGATCGCGGAGGACGAATCCTGGGTCGATATCTTCCGCTGGGCGCCGAACCCCGCCTCGGCGGAACATGAGGCCGAGGCCAGGCTCGACTACCCTCCACTGAAGTCCTGGGTACAGCGTTCCTGACAAGGTTCCGCGGAAGTTCAACGTCCCAGGAATCGATCGATCTGCCGGCGATGCCGGAGCACGTGGACGATGGCGTGCTCGAAGAGCTGCTCGAAGTCGAAGATGGGCCCCCAGCGAACCGTCATCTTCATCTCCATGGCTTCCTGATCGCTCAGGTTCCACTTGGAGTCGAGCGTCTCGATCATATAGTCGAGCATCGTCCGCATCTCACCAGGAATCTGTCCACGCGACACGCTCTCGTCCCACCGAAGGACCGGCTCCTTCCCCCACGCCGTGCGCATGTAGCCCGCATATCCATAACCGGCGCGAATCACGTGCCTCATGATCGTCTGGATCGAGCGGCAGTCCTCGTCCTGGGTTTTCGTGTCGCGGATCCGCTCGAACTCCTCGTCGGAGATCTCGTTCAGGATCGAGACGAGCTCCGCGGCGGCCCGCTCGTACTCGTCCATGAGCGCGCCGACCGCGCCCTGCCGGTAGGTCTTGGTGGTCGTCATCGTGCCCCCGTGCTTCTGGGTGTGGTTTCGAGCGGACGGATGGGAACCTAGAGGTTGAAGGACACTCCCGTTCGAAGCTCGGGGACGCGCTCGTAGACGTCCGGGAAGTCCCGGTAGAGACGATCCGCTGTGTAGAGCCAGTAGTCCGCTCCCACGGAGAAGCCCCGGGTCAACGGCACGTCGAACCGCACCCGCGTTCCGCTGAT
>DATEOQ010000424.1:0-5442 GCA_035273905.1 Candidatus Eiseniibacteriota bacterium
TGTAGTAGCCGCCCGGCGCGCAGCTCGACCCGGCCAGTGCGAGGGCCAGGCCGAGCGTGAGCGCCAGGAACGCGCGGCGAACCGTCATTTCGAGATGAAATGCGCCCTGCGGTTCTTCGCCCAGGCACCCTCGTCATGCCCGTCGTCGAAGGGGCGCTCCTTGCCGTAGGAGATCGTCGTGAGGCGAGTCGCGGGAATGCCGTAGCTCACCAGGAAGTCCTTCGCGGCCCGCGCGCGTCGCTCGCCCAGCGCGAGGTTGTACTCCACCGAGCCGCGTTCGTCGCAGTGGCCTTCGATCACGATGTTGGAGCTGCTGTGCGACTGGAGATACCGGCCGTTGTTGGTCAGCGCGTCCTTGGCGTCATTTCGAATCTCCGCCGCGTCGAAGTCGAAGAAGGCGTCCTCGAGACCCTTGGCCGTGTTGGTCTCGGCCGTGGTCTCCGAGGGAGGCTCCGAAGGCGGAGGGGGCGTGGTGGTCTCGCTGGGCGGGGGCGGCGGCGGCGGCGTGGTGTCCGCGGTGGTCACCTGCTTGCGCGAGGAACATCCGAGGCCCGCCAGCGCTCCCAGCAGGAGCGCGGCGAGGACCAGCGTCGCAATCCTTGGCGTACGGCGCATTCTGAGGTCCTCCTTGATTCATAATGTTGGCGCGCAACAACTTCCACACCATCTCAACGTAGCATACGTACCCCCGGAGGGTCAACCCGAACCGGCCGCCTGGAGCCTCTTCTTGGCCCTCGGACCGGCCGCCGGATTGAAGCTCTCCCCCCCCTTCGTGAGCTGGACGACGTCGCTCCCGTCCGGGTTCATCATGTAGATCTGCCGCTGTCCCGACCGCGACGAGCTGAAGTAGATCTTCCGCCCATCCGCCGACCAGCGTGGGTTCTCGTTGTGTCCCGCCTGAAAGGTGATCTGGACCGGGTTCTGCCCGTTCGCATCCATCACGATCACGTCGAAGATGGCGTCGTGCCGCGAGGCGTACACGATCCGATCTCCCTTCGGGGACCACTGAGGAGAGTCGTTGTACTTCCCTTCCAGCGTGATGAGCCTCTGGTTCGAGCCCTCCGTGTCCATGACGTAGACCTGCGGCGATCCGGAGCGGTCGGACGTGAACGCGATCTGGTTGCCCGTCGGGCTGAAGGAGGGTGAGGAATCGATCCGCCCATTCCGGGTGAGCCGCCGCGCGGTCTGCGCATCGCGGCTCACGAGATAGATCTCGGCATTTCCATCGCGCGTGAGCGTGCACGCGATCCACTTCCCATCGGGGGAGTAGCAGGGGGCGGTGTTGAGCCCGGGACGCGTGGAGAACGGATACGAGGCGCCGCGCACGAGATCGAACAGGTAGAGATCGGGGTTCCCGCGTTTGAACGTGGTGAAGGCGATCTCCGAGCCCCACGGCGCCCAGGCCGGCGACAGTGCGATCGAGTTGTCGTGCGTGAGGGCGCGCCCGTTCTCTCCGTCGTAATCGGCGACCCAGATCTCCTTCACCCGCCCCGTGGTGCGCACGAACGCGATCTTGGTTTCCGCGATGCCCCGCTCCCCGGTCAGGGCTTCGATCACGTCGTCGTTGAACTTGTGCATGGTGCGTCGGAGGTCGCCGCGGGTGGTCGGATACGACCGCTTGAAGACGGACTCCCCACTACCGATATCGAGCACTTCCCCCGAAAACTGAAGCCCCGCTCCCGCGTTTTCGACGATTCCTTGCACGCGCACGGTGCCCTGCTCGGCCGGATTCGGCGCGAGCTTATCCGTGAGCGGGTCGACGTCGGCCACCGCGAACACGCCGGAGAGATCGAAGTCATGTCGCACGACATCGTGCGCATTGCGAGCGTCGCTCTCCGCACCCGCGCCCGCGCGGAAGCGCTCGAGCAACATCGGAGACTTGAGCGTGCCCGACGCCTTGACGCCGATGCGCACGTCGGTCTGCGCCGTGGCCCGTCCGGGCCAGAGGACGAGGAGCGCCACGGCCAGGTAGAGCGCCAGCGCGGAGCGGCTACTGCTGGTATTCGAACCCAAAGTGGACCCCCAGGTAGTCGTCCGTGTATCCCGCCGGAAGCGGCGGGAGCGGTGTGGCGGCGAGCAACGCGCGCATCGCCGTCTGATCGAAAAAAGCGTAACCCGACGAGGTCTCGACGGACGTGAGCGAAATCTGGCCGTCTTTGTGAATGCGGAAGTACACCGTGGCCTTCACCAGCTTCCCCTCCATCCCCGGGGGAGGTACCCACCGCGAGCCGATCTTGTTCCGGATCGCAGCCAGGTAATAGGCCCAGCGGAAGTCGCCCTCGGTCGCGACGCTCGTGCTCTTCGTGGAATCAGCCGAGTACCAGCGCGGACTCGTGTCCGCCTGCGGCGCGGCCGTCACGGTCTTGGGTGGCGACTTGGTCTCGTCCGCGGCGCTCTTCTTCGCGGCGCCGCGCTCGGGACGCACCACGACCTTCGCCCCCGGCGTGTAGCGCTTGATGAGCGCCGGCTTGGGGCGCTCGCGCTCCGGCTCGGCCGCGGGGGCTGATGCCTCGGCGTTGGGGAAGGACCGAAGCGGAGTCAGACGTACGAGCTGGGCGCGGGTTTTCGGTGACGGACCGCCGGACGCCGGGAGCGCGATGTCCTGGATCCGGCTCGCCTTCGTCACGAAGAACGCGAGCAGGGCGACATGGAGCAGGCACGACACGGCGATGAAGATCGCCGACGTGCGCTGATCCGGCGGGGCCGCGCCGCGCCGGAGCACCGAAGGCTTCTCGGTCCACCCCATGGGGAATCTCCCATCCTTGGGTCCTAGACTTCCTGCTCCAGCTTGAGCGCGGCATGTAGCGCCTTGACGGCGCGGTCCAGATCTTCCTTCCGCACGATGCAGGTGATCGTGATGGACGACGTGCTGATGATGTCGATGTTCACCTTCTCCGCCGCGAGCGCCGCGAAGACCTCGCCGGCCGTGCCGGGCGACGTGGCGAGCCCCTCTCCGACCACGGAGAGGATGGCCACGTCGGGGTCGTACACGAACGCGCGCGCTCCCATCCGCTTTCGCAGGTCCTCGACCACGGGGAGGACGCCGCGCACCTCATGAGATCCTACGGCGAAGGTCACGTCGTTCTTCCCGTCCGATCCGCTCGCCTGGACGATCATCCGGACGTTCACCCCCTGGCCGCCGATGGCGCGGAAGATCTCCGCCGCCACTCCGGGCCGGTCGGGAACGCCGAGGAGCGCGACCTTCGCCACGTCCGGATCGTGGGCGATGCCCCGGATCACCACCTGTTCCATCGAGCCACCCTTTCCGATGAACGTCCCATTCCCATCGTGAAAGCTCGAGCGCACGTGGACCGGCACCCGGAACCGCCGCGCGATCTCCACCGATCGGGGATGCAGGACCTTGGCTCCGAGCGAGGCCAGCTCCAGCATCTCATCGTACGTGAGTCCGTCCAGCTTGCGCGCGTCCGACACGATGCGGGGGTCGGCCGTGAAGACCCCGTCGACATCGGTGTAGATCTCGCAGGTCTCCGCGCGAAGCGCCGCAGCCAGGGCCACGGCCGTCGTGTCCGAGCCTCCCCGGCCGAGCGTGGTCACTTCCCGATCCTTGCTCACCCCCTGGAACCCCGCGACGATCACGACTCGCCCGCGGACGAGCTCCTCCCGGATCCGGTCCCCCTTCACCTCGAGGATCTTGGCCCGCGTGTGCGAGGTGTCGGTGACGATACCGCTCTGGGATCCGGTGAAGGAGACGGCCTCCTGTCCCCGGTCGTTCACGGCCATGGAGACGAGGGCCATCGAGATCCGCTCCCCGGCGGTCAGGAGCATGTCCATCTCGCGAGGATGCGACTTGTCGGAAACCTTGTGGGCGAGATCGAGGAGGTCGTCCGTGGTATCTCCCATCGCGGAGACCACGACGATGAGGTCGGTGCCGGCGCGGCGCGTCTTGACGATCCGGTCTGCGACCTTCTGGATGCGCTCGGGCGAACCGACCGAGGTCCCACCGTATTTCTGGACGAGGAGCGGCAGCGACGGCCCCCTAGCCGAGGGTTCGGGTCACCGCGCCGCGCGACGCGATGGACCCCGGAATCGCCCGCGCGTGCACTCCGGCACGCGCGAAAGCGCGGATCATGGCCACGCCCACCCGCGTCCCCGCAATCGTCCCCGGAGCATGAAACGCGAGCAGTGTGGGACCGCTTCCGCTGATGGTGACCCCGAACGCGCCGGCGCGCGCTCCCGCTTCCACCGCGCGCTCGTAGCCCGGGATGAGCCGAGCGCGATGCGGCACATGGTACACGTCATGGAGCGCGTCGGCCAAGAGATCCACGCGTCCGGTCGCGAGCGAGCGGAGGAGCGCGAGCGCGCGCGCGGTGTTCGCGGCCGCGTCCTTGAGCGCGATCTGGCGCGGCAGGAGCGCGCGCGCTTCCTTGGTGCTCACCCGGACGTCGGGGACCACGAGCGTGAGCGCGATCCCGCGCGGAGACGGCAGGCGGAGCGGCTCGATGCCGCCGTCGGAGCGCGGCATGGAGAGCACGAACCCGCCGTAGAGCGCGGGGGCCACGTTGTCGGGATGCCCTTCCAGGCGCACGGCCTCGCGGAAGAGATCCTCGGGAGCGAAGCGGTCGCCGAGCCAGTGGTTCGCGAGCGCGAGCCCCGCCACGATCGCCGCCGCGCTCGACCCGAGCCCGCGCGCGACCGGGATCTTGGAACGGATCGTGAGCGCCACGGTGGGGACGGGTTCCTTCGCGAGACGGCAGATCTCGCGAAAGGCGTTCAGAATGGGGTCGCGGTGCGGGTCGAGGACGAGATCGGATCCCTCGCCGCGTCGCTCGATCGAGAATCCGTCGGGAATGCGCCGCGCCGTCGCGACCAGGTGCACGCGGAGCGCCAGGCCGAGACAGTCGAAGCCTGGGCCCAGGTTCGACGTGGACGCCGGGACCATCACGCCCCAGTGGCTGAATCCCGTCGGGCGTCGCCTCCGTGCGGCGCGCGGGCTCACGGGAGGAGCGCCTTTCGAAGCTCCGTCACGTCATCGTTCACGGTCTCGACCTTGGGCGAGACCTGAACGGCACGCTCCGGATCTTTGAGCCCGTGGCCCGTGAGGGTGCACACGGCGACCTTCGCGTCGCCGAGCGCGCCCGTCGGGCCGATCTTGAGGAGCCCCGCGACGCCGGAGGCGGAGGCGGGCTCGACGAAGACGCCCTCGAGGTCGGCGAGCGCCCGGTATGCCGCCACGATCTCGTCGTCGCTCACCATGTCGATCCTGCCCTTCGATCGGTCGCGCGCGTCGATCGCCCCCTGCCACGAGGCGGGGTTCCCGATCTTGATCGCGGTCGCGAGCGTCTTCGGCTCGAGCACGCGCGCGCCGCGTACGATGGGGGCGGCCCCTTCGGCCTGGAAGCCCATCATCCGCGGCGCGCCGCCGCCCTCCTTCGCACTCCGCTCGGTGTACCCCTTCCACGTCGCGGTGATGTTGCCCGCGTT
>DATEOQ010000425.1:0-8293 GCA_035273905.1 Candidatus Eiseniibacteriota bacterium
GATCCGCCCTCTAAGTAGTAGAATCGATCCGATCCCATCGTGTCGGTACCAGGAGCCGCGCCATGTCCGCCATGTCCGCCTCGCCGAGTTACATGCTGGGCCACTCCGAGCACGAGCTCTCCCGCCTCATACGCCAGGCGAAGCTCGTGAATCCGATGACGCGACGCTATTTCAAGCGCGCCGGCGTTGGTCCCGGCATGCGCGTGCTCGATCTCGGGAGCGGCGCCGGCGACACGGCGATCCTCGCGGCGGAGCTGGTGGTGCCAACGGGGCAGGTCGTCGGCCTCGACCGGTCCGCGACGGCTCTGGCCACCGCGCGTTCCCGCGCGAAGGATCGGTCGTTCCGGCATGTCGACTTCATCGAAGGCGAACCGGCCACCACGTCGTTCGACCGCCCCTTCGACGCGATCGTCGGGCGCTACGTCCTCATGTTCCAGCCGGACCCGGTGGCCGTGCTTCGCGACGCATTGAAGCATCTCAAGCCTGGGGGCATCGTCGTGTTCCACGAAGTGGACTGGAAGAGCGTCCGCACCTATCCGAGCGTGCCCTTGTGGGAGGAGGTCAGCCGCTGGATCACGGAGACGGCGGAGCAGAGCGGCGCCGACTGCCGTATGGGGGTCAAGCTCCACACGACGTATCTCGAGGCAGGGCTTCCGGTGCCGGAGATCGGCCTCGAGACCTTGATCGGGACCGGCGAGGATCTCGAGCGCATCCGCTTCATCACCGAAATCGCAGAGACCATGGCGCCGCGAATTCAGGAGCTGGGAATCGCGAGCGCGGAGGAGATGGACCTTCCGACGCTGGACCGACGGATCGCGGAGCAAGCTCTCGCTGTGAACGGAGTCATGGTTGGACGGGCCGAGATCGGCGCCTGGTGCCGGAAAGGGGGCGCGTGATGTCGCGCTCGCTCCGGCGCTTCGTCGTTGCGGCACTCGTCCTTCTAACCACTCCCGCACTCGCCGCCACCGAGCCGCACGCGTCCGATCGCTTCGTCGTGGACCCGTCGGCAGCGCGCATCGACAGCTTCATGGTCGCGGCCGCCGACTACGGCATGGCCGGAACGCTCCTCGTCGAGAAGGACGGCAAGGTCCTCCTGAACAAGGGCTACGGCATCGTCGATCGCGCGAAGAAAGCGCATGCGACCGCTACCACGCCGTACCTCCTCGGCTCCCTGTCCAAGCAGTTCACCGCAACGGCCATCTACAAGCTCGAATCCCAAGGCAAGCTCCGCCTCGCCGACTCCCTGGGGCAGTGGTTCGCGAACGCGCCGACCGACAAGCGCGGCATCACCATCGACCAGCTCGTCCATCACACGTCGGGGCTTCCGTATCTCGGCAAGGGTGATCTCTACGATTCCGTGTCGGTGGACTCGATGGTGCGCGAGACGTTCGGCTACCCGCTCGATTTCCCTCCGGGGACGCGCTACTCGTACTCCAGTCCCGGATACGACCTGCTCGCCGTGCTCGTCGCTCGCGCCTCCGGGCGCTCGTTCAACCAGTACGTGCGGCGGGAGCTCTTCGATCCGGCCGGCATGACCGAGACCGGCTTCATCGACGAGACCGCGCGCTGGACCGGATCCAGGCGCACACCGTCGTATTCCAGCGTGGATCCCGATCCCGACCCGCAGCTCTATCCGGCCATCGCTCCGAAGACCGTGGGCGCGGGAGGCATCATCTCGACGACGGGCGATCTCTGGAAGTGGGAACAGGCGCTTCGCTCGGGCCGCGTGCTCGATACGGCGACCACGACGAAGCTCTTCGCCCCGGGAGTCATCACGGGCCCGACGTCGTCCTACGCGGGTGGGTGGCAGGTGGTGCAGAGTCAGAGAAAGACGACGGTCATCATGCACGCGGGGGACATCGGCGGCTTCAACACGGACATGCGCCGCATGGTCGACGAACACGCGACGATCATCTTCCTTTCGAACACGCGTGATGCGGGGCGCGGTTATCGCGACATCGTCCCGTACAGGGTCACCCAGATCCTCTTCGGACCCGAGCCCACGATGCCGCCGGCACGCGCGCACGTCGCTGAGTCCGCGCTCCAGCGATGGAACGGGCCGATTCCCGTGGCGCCCGGCGTGACGGTGGATGCCAAGGCACGAGGCGGCCAGGTCTGGCTGACTGCGAGAACGCAGGAGGGAATGTTCGCGCTGGCGGGCGCCGACTCGGTGGCGCGCGCCCAGGCGCTCCAGCTCAACCGCCTGGCCGAGACCGCGGCGCTTCCGCTCCTCTCGGGCCAGACCGCCGGCCTCGATTCCATCTTCAGCCCGAGCCTCGTCGAGACGGCCCATCCGTATTTCTTCCAGCTCTGGAAGGCGGTCTCGGATTCCATCGGCGGCATCACCGAGCACGAAGTGCTCGGCAGCACCGTGTCGCCGCCGAACGGAGCCAGGAGTCTCGTTCGGGTGACCGGCCCCAAGGGCTCGCGCGTGATGACGCTCGACTGGCTCGGCGGCAAGCTCGTTCAGAGCTCGCCGATCCCCGACGATGGACTCACGCTTCGCTTCCAACCCGAGAGCGACGAGACCCTCTCGCGCTACGACCTCTGGGCGGGGCGCGTCATACGCGTCGCGCGGCGGGGCTGATGGGAGAGGTCGCGGCGGCCGCATCGACGGACGCGCTTCGCCTCGAGAGCCGTCATTCGGGGGAGAAGCTGATCCTCCGGCGCGTGCGGCGCGGCAACGAAGTCTGGCTCGAGATCAGAGGGTCGTTGCCCGCGGGACAGCCCGGCCCTCCGCTGCACCGGCATCACGTCGAGACCGAAGAGGGACATGTGATGGCCGGAACGCTCGGCTTCGTCGTCGATGGCCAGAAGGGAACCGCAGGCATGGGGCAGGCAGGCGTGTTTCCGCGCGGCTCGGCGCACACATGGTGGAACGCCGGCAGCGACACGCTGTTGTTCGACGGCTACGCCAAGCCGGTCACCGATCTGGACCGGTATCTCCAGGCCGTGTTCGATGTGATGAACTCCACTCCGTCCAGGAGGCCGCCCCTTTTCTACATCGCCCACGTCGCTCTGCGTCACAGGGACACGCAGGAGCTGCTCCTCATGCCGCGCCCGCTGCAAGCGCTCCTCTTTCGGATCGCTGTCGCGCTGGGCACGGTGCTCGGGCGCTACCGGGGAACCGACTGGCCCGGATGTCCCGCTCGGTGCATGGGAGCGCCGCTGGTGGACGAGTGACATGCGGGATCCCGCGATGCTTCCGAAATAGGGAGACTTCATGGCTACCATCCTTCTTTTTCATCACGCACTCGGGCTCACCCCCGGCGTGCTTGCTTTCGCCGACCAGCTTCGCGCCGCAGGGCATACGGTTCACACGCCGGATCTCTATGACGGCAAGACATTCACCGTTCTGAACGAAGGCGTGGCCCACGCGGACCGGACCGGGTTCGACGCGATCACCGATCGGGGCGTGAGCGCCGCGGACCAGCTTCCCGCGGACATCGTCTACGCCGGCTTCTCGCTCGGGGCCATGCCGGCGCAGAAGCTGGCCATGACCCGTCCCGGCGCGCGCGGCGCGCTCCTCTTCCACAGCAGCATTCCGTTGAAGTACTACGGCGGTTCCTGGCCCGCGGGCGTCCCTCTCCAGATCCACACCATGGAGAACGACGACTGGGGCGATGTGGACGTCGCGAAGCAGATCACGGAGACGGTCCCCGGGACCGAGCTGTTCCTCTATCCGGGGAACCGCCACCTGTTCACGGACCGCAGCACGCCCGATTACGACGAGAAGGCGGCGAGCTTGGTCCGCGAGCGGGTCGTTCAGTTTCTGGGCAAGGTCGGGTAGTGCGCGTCGGGATCGTGGGCTCGGGACTCATGGGTGGGAAGCTCGGCACCCTGTTCGCACGCGCCGGCCACGACGTCCGGTTCAGCTACGCGCGCCAGCGGGGCAAGCTCGAAGGGCTGGCCCGAGCCGCCGGTGAGAAGGCACGAGCGGGCACGCCTGGCGAAGCGGCGGAAGGCGACGCCGTCCTGCTCGCCGTCCACTGGTCGCGCCTCGACGACGTCCTCCATCAGACGGGGGACCTGTCCGGCAAGGTGGTCCTGAGCTGCATGCTCCCCATGAGCGAGGATGATTCCGGCCTCGTCATCGCGCATACGAGCTCGGGCGCCGAGGAGCTGGCCAAGCGGATCCCTCGCGCCCACGTCGTGCTCGCGTTCAACACCGTGCCCAGCGAGGTCCTGTTCGACGTTTTCGATGCGCGCGCGAAGGAAGCGCGCCCCAGCCTCGCCTATTGCGGCGACAGCGAGCGCGCCAAGAAGGTGGCCGCGGAGCTGATTCGGGATGTAGGCTTCGACCCCGTGGATGCGGGCCCGCTCAAGATCGCGAGATACATGGAGCCCTTCACGCTCCTCATCGCGCAGTTGGCGTACGAGGGGGAGAAGGGGCCGGAGCTGGCGTACCGATTCGAGTGGCATGGTCGGTGAAATCGGCCCTGATGTACGCCTTGCTGTTCCTGGTCACCGGCTGCGTCACGCACCCCACGCCGACGAGAGACAGCGTTCTGACCGTAGACGAGCAACAGAGGGCCATGGTCGCCTCCTCGGATGTTGCTGGCCTGGAAAAACTGGCCCACCCCAATCTGCGCATCAATGCGCCGGGTGGACGAGTCCTCACCCGAGAACAGTTCCTCGCCAACATGCGCTCTGGCGACATTGCCGCCGAGAGCTTCGGCCGAACCGCGGAGGACGTGAGCATCAGCGGCGAGGTGGCGGTCGTCATGGGAAGAGAGACGTTCACACCGGTCGCGACGAGCGAGCTCGGCCGAGCGTTTGGGGCCAAGGCGCTGCAACGCCGATACACGAACGTCTACGTCTGGCAGAGAGGTCGTTGGCTGTGGCTGGCCCGACAAGCCAGCGTTGTGCCTGCCAGCCGTCCTTAGGTCCATTTCCACCACGCTCCGGGTGTTCTGCGCCCGCGGACCAAGTCCGATCACCGCCCCAGGAGGACCATGGAGTCGACAGGGCCGAAGCCGACGCACGATCTCGACCCGGTGACCATCGCCGGGATCGCCGTCCTTGCCTACTCGCTCGCCAACATCGTCCACGAAGGCCTGGGCCATGGAGGCGCGTGCCTCCTCCTCGGAGCGCGCCCCACGATGTTCAACGCGATCTTCTTCAACTACGACGAGACCACCGCGAGCGAGACCGCCCAGCGTCTCATCGCCGCGGCGGGAAGCGTCGTCAACGTCATCGTGGGCTTGCCGATCATAGCCTTGCTGCGGAAGCGCTCCGCGATGGCGCCGTCTCTGCGCTACTTCCTCTGGCTCTTTGCCGCGGTGAATCTCCTCACCTCGTTCGGCTATCTGCTCTATTCGGGAGTCGGTGGAATCGGGGACTGGGCCCGGGTGATTCACGACATCGAGCCGGTGCTCCCCTTCCGGGTGGCGATGTCGGCGATCGGCGCCTGGCTCTACTTCATCGTGGCGCCCGGCCTCGTGATGCCCGCGCTCGACCCATTCCTCGGACTCGATCCCGAAGAGAGGACCCGGCGTGCGAAGGTCCTCATGCTCCTGCCCTATTTCATCGGCGCCGCTACCTTGATCGCGGCCGGCCTGTTCAATCCGCTCGGGATGCAGATCGTGCTGATCTCGGCGGCGGCCGCGTCCCTGGGCGGAACCTCGCTCCTCGCGTGGTATCACCCGAACCCGCGCACGCCCTCGGCCCTGGCGCAAAGCCCGCCTCTTGGGATCGCCAGGAGTTGGGGCTGGATCGCGGCCTCCGTGGTCGTCCTGGCCGTCTTCGTCTTCGTGCTCGGCCCGGGAATCGGGAAGCTCTAACCCAATCCGGAGCGCGTATCCCCATGCGAAGAAATCGTGTGATACCTGGCCCTCTCCAGCGTATCCGTAGGTGCCATGGCGAACGGTGACGCGACCGCGGCGCGCCTCTGGCTCTGGGCCAGAAAGGCGCGCGTGACCGACTGGGATGCTCGATTCGCGGAGGAGCTGCCGCGGGTCTACAACTTCTTCCGGTACCGAGTCGGCCCGGGCGTCGTGGCCGAGGACCTCACGGGAATCACGTTCGAGAAGGCCTGGGGCGCGCGGGACCGGTATCGCGAGGACCGCGCCGGATTCGAGACGTGGCTCTTCGCGGTGGCGCGGAACGTGGCGGCGGATCACTTCCGGCGGGTGAGACCGTCGGTGCCGCTCGACGACATCGTCGAGCTCGCGGGCGGCGACACACCCGAGGAGATCGCGGCGCGGAGGTCCGACGAGGCGCGCCTCGGAGCCCTGATCGCACGCCGATCGGAGCGGGAGCGCGAGCTCCTCGCCCTCAAGTACGGCGCCGAGCTTACGAACCGCGACATCGCCCGGATGACCGGCCTCAGCGAATCCAACGTCGGCACGATCCTCCACCGTGCGGTGGAGGCTCTCCGCGCCGAATGGGACAAGGAGTCATGATGGATGATCGGATGCTTCACGAGTACCGCCGCGAGCCGGATCCGGAGTTCGCGCGCGATCTGCGCGAGCGCCTCCGCCGGAGCGAGCCTGCTCGCCGAATTCCGCGACCGCTCGTGCGCGCGCTGGCCATGGCGTGCGCGGTCGGCGTGGTGGCGGCCCTCTTCGCGATTCCGTCGGTGCGCGTCTCCGCGGGGGCGATGCTCGATCTCTTCCGCGTGCGGCGCTTCGCGGCGGTCGAATTCAATCAGTCGCGGCTCGCGGCGTTGCAAGCGATCGACAAGGAGCGAGGGTTTCTCATCCTCGATCACGAGGAAACCCTTCGAGATCCGGGTCCGCCCCGGCTCGTTCCGACCGCAGAGGCGGCTGCGCCGGAGGCCGGCTTCACCGTGAGCACGCCCTCCTATCTCCCCGACAGCCTCGCGGTCGACAGCGTGCTCGTGCAGGGCGAGGGTCAGATGCGCTTCTCCGTGAGCGAGGAGAAGCTCCGTTCCGTTCTCGAGAAGCTGGACGTGAAGGACGTCACCGTGCCTCGCGGCCTGGACGGCCAGTGGGTCGAAGTCCGGAAGCCTCCCGTGGTGATCCAGAGGTTCCAGTCCACGAACCGACGCGCGGTCCTGCTCCAGGCGCGGAGCCCGGAGGTCTCGGTGCCACCCGGCTGGAACGTGGAGCAGCTCGCGGAGGTCGGTCTTCGGGTGCTCGGGCTCGACCCGAGCGAGGCGAAGCGGATCGCACGTTCGACCGACTGGCGTACCACGCTCCTCGTGCCGGTTCCGCTCAATGTGACCACGTTCCGGCTGGTGACGGTTCGGAGCAACTCCGGCCTCATGATCATCACGACCGGTGACGAGGCGGCTCCTCCTCCCGACAAGCCTCAGCGCAAGGGGGCCATGGTGATGTGGACCCAGGGAGACCGCGTCTTCTGCCTGCGCGGAAATCTCTCCGCGGAGGATCTCCTTCAGATGGCGAATTCCGTGGTGCCGTGACATCCTGACAGCGTGACCGAACCCGTCATCGAGACGCGCGGGCTGCGGAAGCAGTTCGGCGACAAGACCGCGGTCGAGGACCTTTCCCTCGAAGTCCTTCGAGGAGAGGTTTTCGGCTTCCTCGGACCCAACGGTGCGGGGAAGACGACCTCGATCAAGATGCTGCTGGGGCTGGTGGAACCCACGTCCGGATCGGGCTCCGTGCTCGGAGCCCCGATCGGCCACCGCGCCACACGCGCGCGACTCGGCTTCCTGCCGGAGCATTTCCGCTTCCACGACTGGCTCACCGGACGAGAGCTCCTCCTGACGCACGGCCGCTTCCTCAAGATGAGCTCCCGCGACACGAAAACGCGCGCGGACGAGCTGCTCGCGCGGGTCGATCTCCTCGACGCCGCCCACCGGCCGGTCCGAACGTACTCCAAGGGAATGATGCAGCGCGTGGGGCTCGCGCAGGCACTCCTCGGCCACCCCGACGTGGTGTTCCTCGACGAGCCCACGTCGGGACTGGATCCACTCGGTCGGCTCTTGGTGCGGGACGTGATTCGCGAGCTTCGCGAGCGCGGCACCACCGTGTTCCTGAACTCTCACATCCTGGGAGAGGTGGAGGCGACGTGCGATCGCGTCACCTTCGTGAAAGAGGGACGCACGGTTCGCGATCTAAGGCTCGGCGACGTGGATGGGTCCGTGGAGGTGGACCTGCGCGTGGGATCGATCACGGAGGACGCGCGCATCGCCATCGCCCGGGTCGGCCGAATCTTAGAGTATGGCGGGTCCGCATCCGGCGACGGGCTGGACCGACTGCGCGTCGCGCTTCCCAAGGAAGGTCTGCTTCCGGAGCTCGCGCGCGCCGTGGTCGAACGCGGCGTCCCGCTCTACGAGATGCGGGTCGCACGGAAGTCGCTGGAG
>DATEOQ010000426.1:0-3848 GCA_035273905.1 Candidatus Eiseniibacteriota bacterium
CGCCGCGCGCGGAAGCCTGCGCGCGCCGTACGATGCCGCCGGCCTGCGTGTGAAGAGCTAGAGGAGACCCGCCTCATGATCGATCGCCGCATCGAGCCGTTCCTGCTCACTCCGGGCCCGCTCACCACCTCCCGCGCCACCAAGGAGGCGATGCTCCGCGACTGGGGCTCGCGCGATCCCGCGTTCATGGCGCTGAACGCCCGGGTGCGCGAGCGGCTGGTCGCGCTCGCCGGCGGGCAGGGGACCCACGTGTGCGTCCCGCTGCAGGGCAGCGGGACCTTCATCGTGGAGGCGATGCTCGCGACGATGGTGCCCTCCGGCGGCAAGCTGCTCGTGCTGGTGAACGGCGCCTACGGCAAGCGCATGCTGCGCATGTGCGAGTACCATCGCCGCGCCTTCACGGCGCTGGAGGTGCCGGAGGACCGGGCGGTGGATCCGGCCGCCGTCGACGCCGCCCTCGCCGCGGACGCCGCCATCACCCACGTGACGCTGGTGCACTGCGAGACCACGTCCGGAGTGCTGAATCCCGTGGCCGAGGTCGCGGCGGTGGTGGCGCGCCGGGGCCGCCGCTTCCTGCTCGACTCGATGAGCGCCTTCGGCGCGCTGTCGCTCGATGCCCGCCGGGTGCCGTTCGACGCGATGGTCGCCTCCGCCAACAAGTGCCTCGAGGGCGTGCCCGGCATGGGCTTCGCGATCGTGCGCCAGACCGCGCTGGAGGCGGCCAAGGGCAATTGCGGCTCGCTGTCGCTCGACCTCCACGACCAGTGGGTCGCCATGGAGAAGACGGGCCAGTGGCGCTTCACGCCGCCCACCCACGTGATCGCCGCGCTCGACCAGGCCCTCGCCGAGCACGCGGCGGAAGGAGGCGTGGAGGGGCGGGGGGCGCGCTATGCCCGCAATTGCGGCATCCTCGTGAGCGGCCTCCGCGCGATGGGCTTCGAGACCCTGCTGCCGGATGCCATCCAGGCCCCCGTCATCGTGACCGTCCGGATGCCGGTTGATCCCGCGTTTCACTTCCAGACCCTGTACGACCGCCTCGCCGAGCGGGGATACGTGATCTATCCCGGCAAGCTCACGGTGGCGGACAGCTTCCGCATCGGCTGCATCGGGCGGCTCGGTGAGGAGGAGATGCGCGGCGTGCTCGGCGCCATCGGCGCCATCGTGAAGGAGATGGGCGTCACGCGCTGCGCTCCCGCCTGAGCGCCCTTGCCCGTCTTCCCCAAGCCCGCTATCATGCGTCCCGCCTTGAGAAAGACCATCCCCGCGAAAGCCTCGGAGGCCGCCGAGCTCGAGTCGCTGATCCGCAAGGGGGAGATCGACACCGTCCTCACCGTCTTCCCCGACCATCTGGGCCGCTTGATGGGCAAGAGAGTGGTCGGCCGCTACTTCCTCGATCACGTGCTGGGCGACGGCGTGCACGCGTGCATCTACCTCTTCACGGTGGACATGGAGATGGAGCCGCTGCCCGGCTTCACCCTCACGTCGTGGGAGCGCGGCTACGGGGACATGAAGCTCGTGCCCGACATGGGCACGTGGCGGCGTATCCCGTGGCTCAAGAACACCGCGCTGGTGTTCTGCGACGTCTACACGGAGGAGGGCGAGGTCATCGAGGAGGCGCCGCGCTGGGTGCTCCGCCGGCAGGTGGAGCGCGCGGCCAAGGCGGGCTATATCGTGCAGACCGCGTCCGAGCTGGAGCTCTACCTCTTCCGCGAGTCGTTCGACGAGGCGCGGGCCAAGCGCTATCACGGGCTCACGCCGGTGTCGAATTACCTCGAGGACTACCACATCCTCCAGACGGGCAAGGAGGAGGGGCTGGTCCAGGCCATCCGCAACGGAATGGAAGGCGCGGGTGTCCCCGTGGAGTTCTCCAAGGGCGAGTGGGGCAAGGGGCAGGAGGAGATCAATCTCCGCTACGCGCCCGCGCTCGTGATGGCCGATCGCCACGCGCTCTACAAGCACGGGGTGAAGGAGATCGCCTGGCAGCAGGGCTCGTCCGTCACCTTCATGGCGAAGTACGACATGGGGGCGGCGGGATCCTCGTGCCACGTGCACTCCTCGCTCTGGGACCGCCGCAGCAACAAGGCGCTGTTCGCCGGGCGCGACCGGCAGGGGACCGCGCTGTTCCAGCAATGGCTGGCCGGGCAGATGGCGATGGCGCGGGACTTCGCCCTCCTCTACGCGCCCACCGTGAACTCCTACAAGCGCTATCAGGCCGGCTCCTTCGCCCCCACGCGCATCGCGGCGGGGTGGGACAACCGCACCTGCGGCTTCCGGATCTGCGGGGAGGGGGCGGGCTTCCGCGTGGAGAACCGCATCCCCGGCGCCGACGCGAACCCCTACCTCGCCTTCGCGGCCACCATCGCCGCGGGGCTTCACGGGATCGACAAGCGGCTCAAGGCCCCCCGGCTCTACACGGGGAACGCGTACGAGGACCCCAAGCTCGCCCAGGTGCCGAAGACCTTTCGCGAGGCGCTCGACAGCTTCGAGGCCTCGCGGGTCGCGCGGGAGGCCTTCGGCGCCAAAGTGGTCGAGCACTACCTACGCCTCGGCCGCCTCGAGCAGCAGGCCTTCGATCAGGCCGTCACCGACTGGGAACTGATCCGGCAGTTCGAACGTATCTAACCCCCGCGAAGCGACGGGACGGTAGGAGAGACCCTCAGATGCCAGGAAGACTGCAAGGTAAGGTCGCGCTCATCACCGGCGCCGGGATGGGCATGGGCCGCGAGGCCTCGACGCTCTTCGCGAGCGAGGGCGCGCGCGTGGTGGTGTGCGACATCAACGAGAAAGCGGCCCGCGAGACGGCGGCCCTGGTGGAGAACTCCGGGGGCAGGGCGGTGGCCGTGGTGGGCGACGTCGCGCTCGAGGCCGACGTCAAGCGCATGATCGACGAGGGGGTCCGCGCCTTCGGGGCGCTGCACGTCCTCTACAACAACGCGGGCGTGCTGTGGAAGGACAAGGACCGCTCGGTGCTGGAGACCGACGGCGCCCAGTGGGATCGCGTGATCGGGATCAACCTCAAGTCCGTCTTCTGGGTGACCAAGCACGGGATCCCGCACCTTCGCGCTGCCGGCGGCGGCTCCATCATCCTCGTGGGCTCGGTGTCCGCGCTGGCCGGCTTCACGCGCGCCCAGGACGCGTACACCGCGGCCAAGGGCGCGCTGATCTCGCTGAACAAGTCCCTGGCCATCCAGTTCGCGCGGGACAACATCCGCTCCAACGTCATCCACCCCGGCATCGTGGAGACGCCGCTTCAGGCGCCCTATCTCACCGACGAGCTCCGAGCCGAGTTCAAGACCGGCATCCCTCTGGGCCGCATCGGTCAGCCCCGCGACATCGCCACCGCCGCGCTCTTCCTCGCCTCCGACGAGTCGGGGTTCATGACCGGCGCCGAGATGATCGTGGACGGCGGCTTCATGGCCCAGTAACACAACGTGGGTATGGTAGTCTCTGGCAGCCCCAACCGGACCAGCCCAAGGAGGCTCGCATGCTGAAGCGCATCTGGATCGTCGCCGTGCTCGCGGTCGTGGTCACCGCGCTCGTCACGGTCCCCGCCTTCGCCCAGAAGCAGACGGTGGTGGTGTACACCGCGATCGAGAACGAGCAGATCACGGAGTACATGAAAGCGCTGAACAAGTCGCATCCGAACCTCGACGTCAAGATGCTCCGCCTGTCCACCGGCGACATCGCGGCCCGGTTCATGGCCGAGAAGGACAACATGCAGGCCGATCTGATCTGGGGCGTCGGCGCCACCAACATCCTGATCTTCAAGAACGCCGGCCTGCTGGAGCCGTATGCGCCCAAGGGACTCGATCGCATCCAGCCGCTCTTCCGGGACAAGGCCACGCCGC
>DATEOQ010000427.1:0-3563 GCA_035273905.1 Candidatus Eiseniibacteriota bacterium
AGAAGCTCGCGACCATCCTGACCGGGGGCATCCCCTAGCTCCCTGTCCGGGACTCCCGATTCAAGATTTTCGCCCTGCGTACCGATGGTACGAGTGGAACCCGGCACTCGAAACGGCGTACCACCGGATAGGCCCCACTCCCGTGCACGATCTCAATCCACAAGAGCTTCGCCGCGCCATCCTCACGCACCACCTGGCTCGCCTCACCTGGGTGGCGTTCATCATCACGTTCGTCATCGCCCGGTCCATCGCCCTCCTGAGCACCGACTTCCACGTGATGGTGGGCGACACGCACCTCCACCACCTGAACATCGGCATCATTCTCCTCGCCGCCATGGGCGGGTACCTTCTCTTTCGCCGTCCGGGGGGCCACGAGCTTCGGTCGGCGGCGGTGCTCTACGGCATCGCGCTCGGCCTCACCTTCGACGAGTTCGGCATGTGGCTTCACCTCGAGGACGAGTACTGGCAGCGGGCGAGTTACGACGCGGTCGGGATCATCGGCGCGTTCCTCGGGCTCCTCTCGGCGGGACCCATGCTGCGGCGCGTGCGGCGGAAGTACTGGGCCACGGTGGCGGGAGCCGCCATCGTGGCGGTGCTCTTCGGGATCCTGGTCCTGAAGCCTTTCCTCACCCCGGGCGTGAGCGCACCGCGCTAGCGGAGCAGCACCGTCCGCGCGCTCGAGACGATCCCGGCGGCCTCGAGCCGGAGCCAGTAGACGCCGGACGGAGCGGGCGCTCCGCCATCGAACCGTCCATCCCATCCGAGAGGGGTCCGACCTGCCGGCATGATCCCGCGGTGGAGCGTCCGCACCTTGCGCCCCTTCACGTCGAACACGTCGACGCTCGCGTCGGCCGGACCCGGCAGGTCCACCTCGAGCGTGAGCGCGCCATAGAACGGGAGCCGCCCCTTGAGCCGGAGTTGCACCCGCGCCGGGGCGCCTCCGGCCCCCACCCCGACGATGGAATCCTCGCTGACGATGCGATACACCTCACCGTCGTCGTCGCAGATGTAGAGCTCGCCCCGCGCGTCCTCCCCGAAGCTCGTCACGCGTCCGATCGAGTACGCGCCGCCGGCCGGCACGAGGTCGGCGGTGCGCTCCACGATGTTGACGAGCGAGCCTCCCTGGAACGTCCCCGACCAGATCTGCCCGGTGCAGTAGTCGGCGTAGAAGTAGCTGCCCTGCAGCCCGGGGATCCTGGAGCCGCGATACACGTAGCCGCCGGTGATCGAGCACTTGCCGCCGGTGTGCGTGTACTCCGTCGCGGGAAGGATGAACGGGCAGGACGGATTCGAGCAGGAGCCGCAGGGCGTTGTCGTGCTCGTGGTGAACGCGAGCGTCCCCTCGTAGCAGCGCCACCCGAGATTCGCCCCCGCGCCCGTTCCGGAAGGTAGGAAGTCCACCTCCTCGCGTGTCGCCTGTCCCACGTCCGCGATGATGAAGTCGTGCGTCTGCCGGTCGAAGCTGTCGCGCCACGGATTCCGGAGTCCGAAACACCAGATCTCGTCGAGCCCCGCCGTCGCGCCCGCGTACGGGTTGTCGGGCGGGATCGAGTAGGTCGCGCCGCTGACGTCGATGCGCAGGATCTTCCCGAGGAGCGAGTTCAGGTTTTGCGCCCGGTCCCCCGGATCGCCCGCGTCGCCTCCGTCCCCCATCCCGATGTACAGGTATCCATCGGGTCCAAAGGCGATCCAGCCGCCGTTGTGATTGGCAAAGGGCTGCGCGATCGACAGGATCGTAGTCCCACTGGGATTGGCGACGTCAGGATCGCCGCTCACCTGGTAGCGCACGATGCGCGTCGTGCCCCCGGCGTCGGTGTAGTCGACGTAGAAGCGCCCGGTCTGCGCGTAGTCGGGAGCGAACGCGAGACCGAGGAGGCCCTGCTCATTGCCGGTCGCGAGGAGGTCCGTCGTGAGGAATGGGGTCGCGTTGACGGCGCCGTTCTTCACGATCTTGATCCGTCCCCGGGCATCCGAGCCGCGCCGCTCCACCACGAAGAGCCGCGTCGTGTCTCCGGGCGGAGCGGTGACGTAGAGCGGGAAGCTGAGCCCGCTCGCGACCCGCACGGTGGTGAGCGGCGGCACCTGCGCTCGGGCTGGCCCGGCCAGGGGGGTGGCCAGGAGCGCGGTGACGATCGCGCCGGGGAGAAGCAGACCCCGCGCGATGTGTCGCGCACGGCTCAATGCGGCTTCCTCTGGCTATCCACGGCTTCGCGCCATCGATCCCGCCATCCCGAGATCATGACGCTCTCGTCCGCGGGCGCATCGCCCACGACCTGGAGCACATCGCCCGAGGGATCGAGCACGACCACGCGGTGCGCGGTCGTGGTCATGTCGAACGAGCCGTCGTCGATGCCCCAGAAGAGGTTCATGTTGACGACGTAGACGTTGTGGGACTCCACCCCCTCGAAATTGAATCGCTCCTTGTGCTCGATCGTCGCCCAGTAGTTGAGCTCGCTCTTCATGGGAGAGCTCGTTCCGGTGTTCAGGTAGAGATTCCGCCGGTAGTGCGCGGAGAGGTCGTCGTAGTAGCGCACGGCGCGCCAGGTGACGGCGTGAGGGATCCGTCTGGGACCGATCCCGCGGGACCACCACACCACCGCGTGCGCGGTGTCGGCCCCCATCTCCCAGTGATTGTCGAGCGCCTTCTCGACCAGGGGAGCCCGATCGGGATACGTGGACTCCGCGATCGCGAGGAGGCGCGCGCTCAGGCTGTCGTCGGTGGCGCGCTCCACCGAGACGCTGAAGGCATAGTTGGTCTCGTCGAGCCTGGACGGCCGCTCCTCGTAGCCCGCCACCTCGGCCCGGTCGACGAAGTAGCCGGGGGGCGTGGCGCGAGCTGGGATGGGCCGCGCGGCGAGGGCTGCGAGCGGCAGGATGACGGCGAGCGCGGAGACCCGCCGCCTGCATTGCGTTCGGTCCATGCGTCACCTCCGAGCCCGGCGGCTCCCCTCGATGATGCTCCGGAGGCGGGGCCGAGCCAAGCGGCAAATGCCGGCGTCCCGGCCCCGGAAATCAGGGGATTGCGCTCGGTGGGGCTGAGGTAGAATCGACGTCTCGATCCGGACCTGAGTCCGATCCTCGGCGCCGACATCCACCCGCTGCTGTTTGGAGGTACGCTGTCATGGCATCGATCAAGCCCATTCCCGATGGCTACACCACGGTCACGCCGTCCCTCTGCATGAAGGACTGCACCAAGGCGATCGATTTCTACAAGAAGGCGCTCGGAGCCCAGGAGCTGATGCGCATGCCGGGGCCGGACGGCAGGATCATGCACGCGGAGGTCAAGATCGGTACCTCGATCATCATGATGAACGACGAGATCATGGGCTCGAGGTCGGCCGAGACTCTCGGCGGTTCGCCCGTCGGGTTCTATCTCTACGTGGAGGACTGCGACAGCGCGCACAAGAAGGCCGTGGCCGGCGGATGCACGGAGATCATGCCGCCTTCGGATATGTTCTGGGGCGACCGCATGGGCGGCGTTTCCGATCCGTTCGGCTACAAGTGGAACTTCTCCACGCACATCAAGGACATGACGCCCGAGGAGATCAAGAAGGGCCAGGACG
>DATEOQ010000428.1:0-7853 GCA_035273905.1 Candidatus Eiseniibacteriota bacterium
TGAAGCTGATCAACGAGAGCGTGGGGCACACGCTGACGAGCGACTTCAGCCTGGACCACAAGGACTACTCCGACTGGCACTGGATCGGCATCCGCTCGCTCAAGAACCGGTTCCGCAACGCGACTCCCGGCGAGTACGTGTTCGCGGAGCGCGCGGTCGATGTGGCGGGTGCGACGGAGAAGAATCTCGCCTTCGGAAACAACATCCGGCACTTCACCGTGAGCAACAAGAATCCCGGCCCCAACTTGGTCATCTCCTCGAGCGTGCTGACGCTGCCTCTGCCGCCCGCGGTCGGGCCGGAGGACACGCCGCGGAAGCCGCTTCAGATCTTCGAGGGAGAGACGATCAGCTTCTCCTGGACGGCGAACGCGGATGCGTACGGTGGCGAGGTGGTCGGCTACACCTTTGCCCTCGACGACACGAGCTCGTTCCCAGGGCTCGATCTCCTCCGCACCGGCGCGACCTTCAAGCCCGCGCAGCTTCAGCCGGGGAACCACTTCCTGTTCGTCCGCGCGGTCGATGATGGCGGGCTCATCACGAACGCGGTCATCCCGATGCTGATCGTGCATCCGAGCTTCAAGGATCCGGGCCAGCCGCGTCAGATTCTCTACGTCGACGACTCCACACCCCCGGGCGTGACGCAGGATCCCACGATTTCGATCGGAAATTATCCGAGAGACATCGACGAGGACGATTACTGGCTCATCGATCCCGGGATCCTGAATGGGCTGGCGCCCGTGACTCAGTGGGATACGTCTTTGGCAGGCTTCGGAGAAACCGAGGGTCGAAAACCGCCCGAACCACAGTTCTTGGCGAACTACACGACGGTCATCTGGAACGTCGACTTCAACAACGGGGTCGGGAATCCGACCGGATTGTGGCGGACGCTCGTGGGGGGCGCGTACAGCGAGCTTGCGGGTTATTTGCGCGCGGGCGGAACGATGGTGCTGAGTGGGTTCCTACTCGGCGGAAACGTCATCAATCCGAATACGGTTCTGTACGGCAATGTTTCACGAGGCATCTGCTTCACGCTGGAACCCGGAACGACGGGGTACTTCCTCGCGACCTTCCCGCGCATGTTCATGGGCGTGGACGGCGCCGTGCTCGGTGGACCGGATCTTCGGACGCTCGGAGGGAAGGACTTCATCCAGGCTCGCCCGACGGCCGTGGGTGACAGCATGGGCCTCCCCACGGCTGACGTCGACCGTGGCCCGCTCGGCAGCGGCGCCAAGTGGATCACCTATTTCGGAGCCGGCTCGCTGAACGAGAACCTCACCCCAGGGCTCGTCTACGTCGACGGCCTGATCATGGCCCGGAACTTCGCCTGCGTGGATCAGCCGAGCTCGGTCTTCCGCCTCGAGTTCCCGAGCCGCCCGATCGCCGAGCCGATCTACACGTACCACGGCGTCAAGACCGGGGTGAACGAGGACGGCGGCAACTCGCCGCGCGAAGGCATGGTGGTGGGGATCCGGACGCAGGCGCATGATCTCGGCACCGAGGGGGCCGGCACGCTCACGAAGGGCAATGCGAACGGCGCGATCGGTCGCATCGTCCACCTGGCGTTTCCGCTCTACTTCATCAAGACCGACCAGGCGGCGCACGTCATTCAGGCTTCGTACCACTGGGTGGATCAGTCCCCTACGCTGCCTTAGCCTTTTGGCTGCGGCCTTGTGCGTGGGTTGGCCTACCCAGTCACGACCAGGGGCGCAATCAAGCTTGCGAGCGGTGTCCCTCGCCGGCCAAGTCCCAACGAGGCGAAAAGGCGTCAGCTACGCGAAGAAATGCCCCGAATCAGGACAAGATTCTGGCTCGATACGCCGTACGTGAAGAAGATCCTCGAGCCGTCGTTCGACCAGCGGGCATCCACGATCGATCCGCTCTCGAAGTCCGTGATGGCGACCGGATGAGACCCGTCGGCGTTTACCACCCACAGGTTGTCCGTGGTGCCGACGCGCCTTGTGATCACGAGGCGCTTCCCGTCGGGCGACCAGCGGTGCTGCCCGAGGCGCCCGTCGGTGAAGTGCGTGAGCGTCTTCTCGGGCCCCCCGCTCAGCGCGTGCACGTGAAGGTTCAGGCGATTGTCTCCGGGATCGATGTAGCTGATCCCGCTCCCATCATGAAGCCACTGGGTATCGATGATGCGGGGCGGCAGCGTCGGGAGGGTCGGGGACGCGGCGCCTGTGAGGTCCAGGAGCTGCGACGTGAACGCTCCCTGACCCTGGACCTCGTGCACCCAGGAGTGCAAGACTGTGTGCCCGTCTGGAGACAGCCTCGCTGAGCTGTTGGCACTCGGGGCCACCCGCGTGGGCTCGCCCCCGTCCGGACCCGTCTTCCAGAGAACGTCACGCGAGTCGTTGCGATAGAAGAGGATCACCCGCCCGTCCCTCGAGATGTCTCCGGTGAACTCACCGGGCCCCGACGTCACGGCGCGTGCATTGCTTCCGTCCACATCCATGCGCCAGATATGAATGATCATGTCCGCGTCCGCGTGAACGTAGATGATGCCCAAGCCGGGAACGAACGAGGGCAGCATCGCGAGGAGCTGACCTTCGGTGATCGAGCGCGCCGGTGCGCCGCCGGGCGTGACGGTGAAGATCTGGTCGGAGCCGTCCTTGATGGATTCATAGAAGATCGTGCTGTCCGGCCCGGGAGTGAAGTTCCGGACTGCACCTTCATCGCCCGATCCGAAGGTGACCTGGCGAAGACCGTGGGCATCATTCGGAGACGCCATCCAGAGGTCCAGCTGCTGCCGGGCTCGCACCGCCGCGATGGTTCGCCCATCGGCCGAAACGCTGAGGGCGGCATAGGCGTCGCTGTCGTTGGTGAGCCGGGTGAGATGTCCGTCGGGATAGTCCATCCGCCAGAGCTGAAGCTCCGTCTGGGTGGAAGGATCGGTGCCCGACAGGACGAGACTCCGTCCGTCCGGCATCCACGCGAGGTCGAAGGTCTGGGGTAGTGCGGATCGGCCGATGGGCTCTCTCCGGCCGTCGCTCACCCGATACGTGACGACCGAGGCGCCGAGTGGGACGCCGCCGCGCGTCTCGAGGATGGCGATCTGCTTCCCGTCGGGGGACCACGATGGCTGGCCGAAGATGACCGGAGGATGAACCGCGGCCAGGATCCGCTCCTTGCCGGTCCCTAGCTCCTTCGTGACCAGGGCGATCTGGTCCTTCTGCGGCATGCCTCGCATGAAGGCGATCTGCGTTCCGTCGGGCGAGAAGGTCACCCTCGAATCGACGTCGTACGCGCGCTTCTTCGGCGTTCCACCCAGGGTCGGGATTTCGAAGAGGGCTTGGTAACCATCGCGATCCGGATCGGCGCTCTGGTAATAGAGGTAATCGCCACTCGGCGCGAAGACCAGGCCGCCCGGCGAGACCTTCTGTGCTCCGAGGATCTGGACGTCGCTTCCGGTCGCGACCTGCCGCACCCACAGCGTCCGCTCACCGTTGAGGATCATCGAATAGGCGAGGTAGCGCCCATCCGGTGAGAGTGCTGCGCCGTTCATGATCCCCGGACTCGCGATCGTGCTGATCTTGAGCGCCGGCGGCGCGGTGCGCGTCGAGCTCTCGGACCCGTGGCGCACGAAGAGGACCGCGGCGATCGCGATCCCCGCGACCACGATCGCACTCGCGACGAGCACGGCCGGGGAGAGTCCCTTGCGCTCCGAGCCTGGGAGCGCCTGTGCGGCTGCCGAGCTGCCGCTTCCCGAGCTCCCGGACGCCGAGAGCGCGTCGTACTCGTCCACGATCTCCCGGAGCTCGATGGCGAGATCCTTGGCCGACTGGAGTCTCTGGTCGGGGTTCTTGGCGAGGCATCGCCGGATCAGCCGCCGAAGCTCCGCCGGCGCGTCGTGGTTCAGCTCCTCCACGGGCGCGGGCTTGTCGTGGAGGATCTTGTGCATCGTCTCGACGTTCGAGTCGGCGACGAAGGGGCGCTTCCGGGTCGCGGCTTCGTAGAGGATGCACCCGAACGAGAAGATGTCCGCGCGATGGTCCACGGCCCCGCCGCGCACCTGCTCCGGCGCCATGTATCCGACGGTGCCGACGACCGCACCGGCGCCCGTCACGGGCTCCGCTTCGGTCGCGCCCAGGGTCGCGCCGGGCTCCGCCTCTGCCTTCTCCGTCAGCTTGGCGAGCCCGAAGTCGAGCACCTTCGCGAAGCCGTCCTTCGACACCATGATGTTGCCTGGCTTGAGATCGCGGTGAACGATGCCCGCGGCGTGCGCCTTCGCGAGCCCCTCGGCCGCCTGCGCGAGATAGCCGAGCAGGGTGCGAAGGTCGGTCTTCTGCTCGTGGATCTTGGTCGAGAGCGTCTCCCCGCTCACCAGCTCCATGGAGATGTAGTGGACCGCAGAAGACCCCGGGGCCGCCACACCGTCGCCGCCCCGGACCTCGTCCTCGCCGATCTCGTAGATCGTGACGATGTTCGGATGATTGAGCGAGGACGCGGACTTGGCCTCGCGCACGAAGCGGCGGACACGGTCCTCGCTCCGCACGAGCTCGGGAGGAAGGATCTTGAGCGCGACATTCCGCTCGAGCGTCTGGTCCTGGGCCAGGTACACCTCGCCCATGCCGCCTTGGCCGAGGGGGCCGACGATGCGGTAATGCGCGATCTGGTCTTGGGGCTGGAGTGCCCTTTGATGGGTCACGTGCGGGATAGTACGACGTTATCGGGCCGGGGTGGGGAGGATGTGAGGGTCCGGGACCGGCTCATACCGGCGCCAGCCGCTGGGCCCGAACCTCACTTTCGACGCTCGTCGGCACGATGGGCCGGCGAGTTGGGGATCACTCGGATGGCCCCGTCGCTCTGGAGGTCGATCATGCCTTCGCCCTGTGAGGTGAGGTCCACCGTGCCGACCGGGATGGATCCGCCGGGCCAGCGGACGCCATTCCGGAGTCGTACGGATTGGCCGGAACCAGCTGGGTCCTCTGCCCAGAGGCCTCCTTCGATCTCGATGGTTCCAGGAGCTACGTCACGCACGCGTAGGAGCTCGTCGTCACCTCGACGGACGACGATCGTGTGGGGATCGGGACGACTCGATCGAATCTCCTGAGTCTGGGTGAAGATCGCGTTTTGGGAAATCCACGCCGCGACGCCGCGCTCGCGCCAAGGGATCGGGCCCTCGTTGTCCTCGGGCAGCGCGGCGCTACAGGTCACCAGCAAGCCTGTACGGAGCGAGTCGAGCGTGAGGAAGGGCGTTCCATCCAGCGCTAGGACGCAGCGGTTCTGGGGCACGACGTGGACTGAAACTCCGCCGAGGAGCAAGGCCGTCGAGGTCCCCGCGGTCCGGTTCAGAGGAACGAGTCCTGGAAGACGGCTGATGCGTGGCCTGTCGTGCTTCCCGAGGCGCGTGCCACCCGCGAACCCGAGCGCGAGCGCGAGGAGTGCGACCCCTCCGCCTCGGAGCGCCACGATCCATCGCCGGGCGAGCAGATCGCGAACGGCCACAGCCCCAACGAAAACACCCGCGATCAGCAGAGCCAACAGCGGCAGCTGCTCAGGGTTCATCGGCATCGCGCCGCGATCCTACCGGAGTTTGGCCGTCTGCGCCCGCATGGGTTTGCCGCTGGGCCTTCGCGTTGGCGCCGTCGTCGTTCCGCGGCGCCATGGTAGGCGAGGGAGGGAGTGGGGGGTCCAGGACCATGTCAGCTGGCGCCCACCCAATCACCGCTGCGGTGGAGTAGCGAGCGCCAGCATGAGCCGGTCCAGGACCCCCCACTCCCTCCCTCGCCGGCCAAATCGCCTCGGCCAAAGCCGCAGCAAAAGCAAAAGGCCGCGGGGACGAGCCCCGCGGCCTAGAGCCTGAAGCGATGTTGCGAGGGTTACTTCGCCATCACCAGGCGGAGCGTCGACGCATCGTTGCCGTCGGTGCCCGCGATCTTGGCGTAGTAGACGCCCGAAGCAGCCTTGCCACCGGTGCTCGTGCGGCCATCCCACGTGGCTTCGTGGGTGCCGACATCGTAACGCTGGCTGGCGAGCGACTTCACGAGCGCGCCCTGCACGTTGTAGATTCGGAGCGAGTACGTACCGGCCTTGGAGACCGCGAACTGGATCTTCGTGACCGGGTTGAACGGGTTCGGCGAGTTGCTGATCATGGCAACGTTGGAGCCCGCAAGATTGCTCTTCGTCACCTTGATGTACGTGAAGCCCTGGAAGCCGCGACCCGTCAGGTTCGAGTAGGCCGTCATCTGCATCGGCACCGTCTTGTCCGTGAGGCCAAGGGCGTTGATGCGATCGATGATCGTCCGCTTGTCGAACCAGCAGGTGATCGTCCGCTCGAGCGTGAGCGGGCTGATGCTGAGCGTATCCGCCGTGTCGAAGCAGGACGTGTTGCTAACGCCGACCACGCCGGACGAGCCCTGATCGGCCGGGAGGCCGAGGAGCGTCGGGCTGTTGAAGATGCTCGCGCGGAGGCGGACACCCTCGCCGCCCGTGTTGGCGGAGCGGCAAACGTAGCCCTGCGACTTGGTCTCGGTCGGGAACGCCATCTTGGTGATGAAGGGCTGCGGATTGTTGCTCTTGTAGTTCACGACCGACGGCGTGATGGAAACGACCATCGGAAGCGGCGTGAGGCAGCTATTGACCAGGTTCGCGCGCCAGGTCGCCACGCCGAAGTTACCGGCCTGCGACGTCATGACGAAGTAGGAGAACGGAAGGTTCTCGGGAGCGCGCGTGTGCTGCACGAACGGAGAGTACGACGGATCCGCATCGGCACGGTTGTCGAGCTGGAGCTCGCACTTGGCCTTCGTCGTCAGGTCGAGCGACCACACCGAAACGACGTTGTTCACGTTCTCGCCGCCCGGAGCGTCATAGAGGATCGACGCGCCCGTCGGGTCGTACGTGGGATTGTTGTGCGTGACGAACGCGAAATTCGGCTCCGCGAGCGTCAGGTAGCCCGGATCGGCCGGCAGAAGCGCCGTGTGCACGATCTCGATCTGAAGCGGACCGAACTTGTTCGTGGTGTACGCGATGTCGGTGCCGTTCGGGGCCCAGGTCGGATCCTGCTCGGCCTTGAGGTTGTCGAAGGTCGCGCGAACCGGCGCGCCGTCGATGTGCGCCGGGCTGACGTCGATGGTCTGGGTCCAGATGTCGCGCGAGCCGGAGGTCTCCGCATCGTACGCGAGCGTGTAGGCCGACGGCGCCCAGCTCGGGTGACGCGGGTTGCCGGCGTTCGTGACGAGCCACGCGGCACCAACCGGGCTGTCAGCACCCAGGCCGGGACCGTACACGGCCTCGAAGTCATCGGAGACGAAGTACTCCTGAACGAACAGGCCCTGCGCCCCACCAACAAGCTGGACGTACGCGAGGAACCTGCCGTCGTAGCTCCAAGACGGATCGAAATAGGAAATGTCAGCGTTCGGATCGGTCTTGAGGACCGCGAAGTACCCCGACTGCTGGGCGTTCAGGTGCAGGTAGATCGAGCGGCTGTTCTCCTTGCCAGGCACGAGGCTCCGCGCCGTGAAGGTGAGCCACTCGGGCTCGAGACGGCCGTCCACCGGGAACAGCATCGTTCCCGTGCCGTCATCCGGCCGGTGCGACGGAGTCTCGCATCCCTGGGAGAATCCGCTAGCGATCGTAATCGGCGCGAACGAACCGCGCAGATCCGCGTGCCCCTGAGCCGGAAGCATCGCGGCCGCCAGCGCCAGGATTCCGATGACGCCTAGTAATTTCTTCATCCCATTCATCTCCTCTCTAACGCAGGTAAAAGCGAGAAGACACCTCAAGAGGATAAGGTAGACGACACTACGAGCCTAATCACCTCCTTACGGGATCGTGATTCAATCGAGCTAAGACGATGTTGGTTCTCACAATGGGAAAGGGTTGGCCCGTTTTTTTACTCGATTGAGTATACA
>DATEOQ010000429.1:0-2706 GCA_035273905.1 Candidatus Eiseniibacteriota bacterium
ATCTCGCGCATGCGGAAGGCGACCGCGAGGTATCGGGCTTCGCCGGGAGGCAGGGTCTCGATCGCGCGCCCCAGCAGCCGACCCGCCAGGCGCCGCGCCCGCTCCACGCCCGCCTCGCTCGGATCGTCCTTCGCCTCGCGCGCGAGCAGCCACACCAAGAGATCGTAGAACGCGCCGGTGAAGACCCGCGAAAACGAGTGCGGCTCGCCTGCCACCACATCATCCGCCGCCCCCGTGGGCAGCGTGTCGGGTTTCGCGTACTGGAACGAGTTGTTCGCGTCCCGGAGCCGCGTCGGGTCGCCCACCGCGCTGGGGCCGTAGTTGTCGTAGATCGCGCGGCCGAGCGCCTCCGCGAGCCGCGACACGAGATTGCTCCTCCGCGCGGCTCCCACGCGCTCCACGAGGAACTGCCGCCGCACCGCGACGTCCGTCAACGTGGTCAGCAAAGCGGAGCAATCGGCGAACGCCTCGTGAAACGACGCGGTCTCGATGTCCACGCTGGACCAGTAGCCGGGCTGATAGATGTCGAGGATCGCGTGCCCCGCTTCGTGCGTCACGACGTCCAGGCTCTCGCTCGCGTACACGGTCCGGCCGCTCGTCGTGTCCTTGTCGAAGAAGAACTGGAGGCTCTTCCGATCGTAGAAGGCATTGAGGTCGCGGCCGGCGCGCAGCTTCACCTTCAAGGGCTCCCCGCCGTGCCACGCCGCGAAGTCGCGGTCGAAGAGGTCCTCCCAGACGCGGATCACGCGTTCCAGCGCGATCTCGCCCTGCCAGTACTGAAACGCGAGGGTCCCGGGGGCGTAGTCGGCCGGGGCGTAGCGGCGCCCTTCGATGACGAAGGCGGGGAGGCCCGGCTCGAGCGCCACGGGTGTGGCCGGCACCAACCCGACGGTGGCGTCGGGATCGTTGGGGTAGATGCGGACGTCGCTCCCAGCGGTAGAGCGGCGGGCCCGGCCGCGCTTCGGGGCCGCATCGGCAGCGCGCCGGCCCGCAGGGCGCTTTCGGATCAACGGACGCTCCAGATCGAACGCTCGCTCCGCCGCATCACCGCGGTCGCCGGCTCCGGAACAGCGCGAGTAGATCCTCGACCTCGAGCGTGTTCACCACGTCGTGCCGCGTGAGCCAGCCCTTCCGCGCCGCGCCGATGCCGTAGCGGAGCTGCTCGTACTCGTCCACCGAGTGCGCGTCGGGATTGATCGCGATCTTGACGCCCATCTCCTTCGCCCCCCGGAGCTGCCGCCAGTCGAGCTCCAGCCGGCGCGGCGTCGCGTTCAGCTCCACCACCACGCCATTGTCCGCGGCCGCGCGCAGGACTTCGTCCATCCTCACCTTGAACCCGTCCCGCTGGAGCAGCAGGCGTCCCGTGGGATGGGCCAGCACGGACACGTAGGGATTCCGCAGCGCGCGCACCACGCGCGCGGTCATCGCGGCCTCGTCCATCGTGAAGTGGGTGTGGACCGAGGCGATCACGAAGTCGAGCTTCGCGAGCACGTGATCGGGATAGTCGAGGGTGCCGTCGGGAAGGATGTCGGTCTCGGTGCCCTTCAAGATCCGCAGCTTCTTCGATCGCGAATTCCACTTGTCGATGGCCTCACCCTGCTCGGCGAGCGTCTCCTCCGAGAGGCCGTTCGCGTAGCGCGCCGAGGCGCTGTGGTCCGAGATCCCGAGATAGGACGCGCCGTACGCGATCGCCGCCTCCGCCATCTCCTCGAGCGTCCCCTTGCCGTCGCTCGCGACCGTGTGGCAGTGGAGAATCCCCTTCATGTCCGCGAGCGTGATCAGCTCCGGAAGCGTGCCCGCTTCGGCCGCTTCGATCTCGACCCGGTCCTCGCGCAGCTCCGGCTCGATGTAGGCGAGCCCGAGCGCCTTGAAGAGATCCGCCTCCGTCGCGACCGACGGCGCCTTCTTCACCTTCGCGGCCTCGGCCAGGAGCGTGTACTCGTTCAAGCTCCAGCCGCGGTCGAGCGCGCGGCCGCGCACGCGGATGTTGTGCGCGGCGCTGCCGGTGAAGTAATGGAGCGCGAAGGGGAATTCCTTCGGCGAGACGAGCCGCAAATCGATCGCGAGGCCGTTCGGCAGCCGCACCGACGTCTTGGTATCGCCGGCGCCGGTGATCGTGTGCTGGGGAAGGATCTCGAGAAAGGCCTTCGCCACCGCCGCCGGTTTGGAAGTGGCAACGACGAGATCCACGTCCTTCACGGTCTCCATCCAGCGGCGCAGGCTCCCGCCCACCTCGGCGGCCTTGACCGCGGCGTGGCCGCGTAAGTACTGGAGGAGCTGCTCGGCCATGGGGCGCACCTCGGCCGCGAGGTAGCGGCCGGCGCCCTGCTGGACGAGGGCGATGCCCTGGAGGATCTTCCGCTCCGACTGCTCGCCGAAGCCCTTGAGCACCCGGATCTCGCCCGCCTCGCAGGCCTCCTTGAGCCGCGCGAGGGTCGTGATCTGGAGGGCGTCGCCCAGGGCCCGGATCTTCTTCGCCCCGAGCCCCGGCACCCGGATCATGTCCAGATAGCCACGGGGGACCTCGGCCGCGAGCTCGTCGTAGTGCTTCATCCGGCCCGTGGTCCAGAGCTCCGCGATCTTCTTGGCGATGGAGTCGCCGATCCCGGGAACCGATGTGAGCCGCCCCTCCTTCACGAGCAGGGCGAGGTCCTCGGCCAGGCCGTCGACGGCCCGGGCGGCGTTCTCGTGCGCGCGGATCTTGAA
>DATEOQ010000430.1:0-3723 GCA_035273905.1 Candidatus Eiseniibacteriota bacterium
GACGCTCCTGCCGCTCCTCGCGTCGCGCCACCCCGACAAGGTGGCGATGGTGTTCGACACGAAGGCCAAGACGTTCCGCCACCGTGTCTACGCCGACTACAAGGCGCACCGACCGCCCGTGCCCGCCGATCTCGTAGCACAGCTCCCGCGCTCGCGCGAGGTGATCGGGCTCCTCGGCATTCCCATCGTCGAGCAGGACGGCGTCGAGGCGGACGACCTGATCGGGAGCCTCGCGAAGGAGGCGGAGCGCGCCGGCGCGACCACGCTCATCCTGACCGGCGACAAGGATTTCTTCCAGCTCGTCTCCGAGCGCATCTGGGTCCTGGCGCCGCAGGGGAAGACGGGGGAGCTCCAGCCGATGGATCCCGCCGCCGTGCGGGAGCGGTACGGCGTGGCCCCCGAGGAGATGGTGGACCTTCTCGCGCTCATGGGGGACGCGTCCGACAACGTGCCGGGCGTCGCGGGGATCGGAGAGAAGACCGCGGCGCAGCTCATTCAGCGATACCATTCGATCGACGAGCTCTATCGCTCGCTCGACGGCGTGGAGCGCCCCGCGATCCGGGAAAAGCTGCGCGTGAACGAAGCCAACGCGCGGCTGAGCCACACGCTCGTCACGATCCGCGCGGACCTTCCGCTCGACCGCCACTGGGACGAGCTGGAGCGAGAACCGCTCCAGGCGCACGAGCTCGCGTCCCTCATGACGGATCTCGAGTTCCATACGCTACGGCGGAGGTTCGCGGTCGAGCTGGGGGAGGACGGGCCGCCCGCCGGCGTCGCATCGTCTGGCAGCGCTCCGGCAGCGGATGCCGACGCCGAAGTCGAAGCGCCGTCGACGGACCTCTTCCCGGAGACCCTCAAGCCCGCGCCGTCGCGCCGAGCCGCCAGGAGCACCTCTCCCGAGCCGAAGGCGGAAACGACGCCCGCGGTGGCCGTGCTCGAGCCGCCGCGCGAGCCCTTCGGCAGCTACACCATCGTCCAGAACGCGGAAGGACTCGAGGCGCTCGCGCGTGAGCTGGCCGAGACGTCGGGTCCGGTCGCCTTCGATACCGAGACGACGGGGTTCGACCCGCACCGCTCCGATCTCGTCGGCGTGGCGCTCGCGACCGCGCCGGGGCGCGCGTTCTATCTCCCGGTCGGGCACCGGCAGGGAACGATGCTCGACCCGGACCAGGTGCGCGTGGCGCTCCGGCCGTTCTTCGACTCGTCCGACGGCTGGCGCGTCGCGCAGAACGCGAAGTTCGACTGGCACGTGCTCCACGCCTTCGGGATCCCGGTCAAGGACGTCGCGTTCGACACGATGATCGCCGGCTTCCTCGTCGATCCCGACCAGCCGAAGAACCTCGACGCGCTCTCGTGGAGCCGTCTCGGGCTGAAGAAGATCACGACGGAATCGGTAATCGGGTCGGGGCGCGAGCAGATCAGCATGGCCGACGCACCGGTCGAGCGCGTGGCGGAGTACTGCTGCGAGGACGCGGACGCGTGCCTTCGCCTCGTCCCGATCCTCACCAACGAGCTCGAGAAGGCCGAGGCGCTCCCCCTCTTCCGCGACGTCGAGATGCCGCTCGTCGGCGTGCTCACGCGCATGGAGCGGGTGGGGGTGAAGGTGGACACGAGCCAGCTCGAGGGCATGGCGAAGGAGATGGGGGCGGAGCTCGAGCGGCTCGATCATCAGATCCAGGAAGTCGCCGGCGTGCCGTTCAACGTGTCGTCGCCGCGCCAGGTCGCCGAGGTGCTGTTCGAGCGGCTCAAGCTCCCGCGCGGCAAGCGCACGAAGGACGGCTACTCGACCGACGTCGAGGTGCTCGAGGCGCTCGCCGTGGTGCACCCGCTCCCAAAGCTCCTCCTCGCGCACCGGCAGATTCAGAAGCTGAAGAGCGGGTACGTCGATTCGCTTCCGCGCCTCACGGACAAGGAGACGGGGCGGCTCCACGCCACGTTCCACCAGACCGTCGCCTCGACCGGGCGCCTGAGCGCGAGCGATCCCAACCTCCAGAACATCCCGATCCGGACGGAGGAGGGAAGCGCGATCCGCCGCGCATTCGTCGCTCCGGGGAAGGGAGGCCTCCTCTCGTCCTTCGACTACTCGCAGATCGAGCTCCGCCTGCTCGCGCACTTCTCCCACGACCCCGTGCTCACCGAGGCGTTCCGGACCGGGGAGGACGTGCACGCCACGACGGCGGCGAAGCTCTTCGGCGTGCCGCCCGACCAGGTCACCTCCGCGCAGCGCGCGCAGGCGAAGATCGTGAACTTCGGCATCCTCTACGGCATGGGGCCGGTGCGGCTCGCGCGGGAGCTCAACCTCTCGCGCCCGCTCGCGGCCGCGTTCATCGAGGAGTACAAGCGGACCCTCGCCGGCGTGGCGCAGTACATCGACCGCACCCTCGCCCAGGCGCGGCGCACAGGCTACGCGGAGACGATCCTGAAGCGCCGCCGGCCGTTCGCGAATCTGCGGGCGGAGGGGGCGCGCCGCGCGGAGGCCGAGCGCGCCGCGGTCAACATGCCGATCCAGGGATCCGCCGCGGATCTCATCAAGATCGCGATGGTGCGGATCGACGCGCTCCTCGCGGAGAAGAAGTGCCGCACGAGGCTCATTCTCCAGGTCCACGACGAGCTCCTCTTCGAGACGGACGCGGAGGAGATCGCCGAGATCGGCCCCGTGATCCGTCAGGTGATGGAGCAGGCCATCCCGCTCCGCGTGCCGCTCGTGGTGCACGAGGGGAGCGGGCCCAACTGGGCCGACGCGCACCCGTGAGGGCTTTCGGCTTGACCCTCCCGCGCGCGCGCCGATAGGTTGACGCGATGGTCCGGATCGGCGTCACGGGGGCGATGGCTTCGGGCAAGTCGACCCTGGCGCGCCGCTTCCGGGATCGCGGCGCGGACCTCGTCGACGGCGACGCACTCGGCTGGGAGGTCTTGCGCCTCCCCGAGGTGCGCGTCGCGATCGCGGAGGCGTTCGGAGCCGATGTCATGGACCGGCAGGGTCACGTCGATCGCACGCGGCTGGGAGCGGTCGTCTTCGCGGATCCGGACCGGATGAGCCGGCTCAACGCCATCGTGCAGCCGAAGCTGCTCGAGCGCGTGCGCGCCGCGATGGACGAGCCGGGCCGGGGCGTGCGCGTGCTCGACGCCGCCATGCTCACGACGTGGCGGCTGGAGCCCGAGCTCGACGGCGTCATCGAGGTGGTCGCGTCGGAGGACGAGCGCGCGCGGAGGCTCCGCGCGGCCCGAGCCTTCGCCGACGAGGAAGCGCGCGGGCGCATCCAAGGGCAGAAGCTTCCCGCGGTGCGCGGAGCGAGACGACTCTGGAAGGTGGAGAATGTGGGGGACAAGGCCGCGCTGCTCACGCGAGCGGATGCGATCTGGGACGAGATCCAGAGCCTGTCCGAAGCGAAGGCCTGACCGAAGGGAGCATCGATGGACTGGAGTGCCACGCGAAAGCGGCTCGAGGATGGACGCCAGATCCTGGCGCAGCTCGGGAGCTTTCTTTGACGTCGATCATCGCGAAACACGGGCCAAGGAGCTGGAGGAGCGGATGGCCGCTCCCGGCTTCTGGGACGACGGAGATCAGGCGCAAAAGACGGTCACGGAGCTGAAGTCGCTGAAGCGGGTCACCGAGCCCTACCGGGAGCTGACCCGCGAGGTGGACGACGCCGAGGGCATGGCCGCGCTCTTGACGGACGAGCCGGACGAGGCGCTCGCGCAGGAGCTGGAGGAGCAATCGAA
>DATEOQ010000431.1:0-2694 GCA_035273905.1 Candidatus Eiseniibacteriota bacterium
AGCTCCCCGCCAATCCCACGGTCGGTCCCTGGGTGCGCTATCGCGTGCGCACGCAGACCCGGTCGCGCCCCGTGCGCGAGTACACGCAGCGCGTCGCCATCGTCGCGAAGGAGACGGTGAATGGGCGCGTCGGATACTGGGTGGAGCTCAAGACCGAAGGGCAGCCTTCGGGAATCCGCATCGAGCGCGGGTTCTTCTTCCCGCCCGGAACCGCGTCCACGGCGACGAGCGATGACGAAGGTGAGTCCACGCCGTCCGCTCCCTCCAAGAGGACGCGCCTCGAGCGCTATCAGGTGCTCCAGTCGAACGGTAAGCTCTACGAATACCCCGCGGAAAAGCTGACCGAGCTCCGCTCCGGCGGGGACGTCGGAACGATCGAGCTCTTCGAGTTCGACACTGCGATCCCGGCGGTGGTCGAGGACCTCGGCCCCGACACGCTCCGGAGCGCCCAGCGCATCGTGCCCGCGACCGTCGTGTGCACGCGCCGGGCGGGGGCCGACGATTGGCCCGTGCCGGGCGACACCACGGTGGTGAATCGACCCCTCCTCGTGCAGACCGTCTGGAAGAATGCGGCGGTGCCGATCACGGGAATCGCCCGCTCGCTCTTCCAGGCCACGACCGAGCGCGTTCCCGCGGCCACGCGCGACACCGCGCCGATCCAGGGAGCCGCCCCGCCTCGCCCGGACATCACGGGGAGCGCCGCAAGCTCGCTCCCGCCAGCACAGCCCGCGACACCCGCTCGTCCGCCGTTCGTGTCGTCCCCGGCTTCCGCCGCGGGATCGGCGGGCTCCGCCCCCGTGATCTCGTGGACGGACCTCGTGCTTCTGGACCTCGGCGCCGACGCCACGCCCGAGGTCACGCAGACGCCGGAGCCTCTGCCGGACGCGAGCGCCCCCGCGACGCCGGGGGGCAAACCGGGCAGTCTCCGCTAGCACCCGCCCCACCCAACGCACCCCCTCGCCCTCCCTTGAGAACGCGGCGCTCCGGCCGATAGGGAGGACGTCGCCCCGGGCCATCCGTCCGGACGTCCGTCACGAGGGGGAGCGCATGAATCAGGGCCGCCGAAAGCCGCTCGGTCAGAGCCTCGTCGAGCAGGGGCATCTGTCGCCGGAGGCCCTCGCGCGCGCGCTCGAGGAGCAGCGCCGGACCGGCGCGTCGCTCCGCGACTTACTCCTCCGTCTCGACCTCGCCCCGGAATCGGCGCTCCTCGACTACTACGAGGACACGGTGGGCGTGCCGCGGATGGATCTCACGACCTACATCCTCGAGCCCGAGATCGTGCGTCTGGTGCCCGAGCGCGTCGCCCGGCAGTTCCACGTGGTCCCGCTCTTCCGCATCGGCAACACCATCACGGTCGCGATGGCCGACCCGCTCGACGTGGTGGCGCGCGACGAGGTGAAGCAGAGCACCGGGATGGAAGTGGACGTGGTCGTCTCGCCGGAGGGACAGATCCGGGAGGCGATCGACCGATATCACCCGACGGGCGGCGTCGACCGGCTGGTGCGCATCGGCGCGCCCGGCGTGTCGAGCGCGGAGGCGGAGCCCCGGCTCGAGGAAGACGGGCCCATCATCCGCTTCGTGAACGCGATCGCGCAGCAGGCGATCCGCGAGGGCGCCTCCGACGTCCACTTCGAGCCCGAGGAGTCGTCGTTCCGCGTGCGCTTCCGCGTCGACGGCGTGCTTCGCGAGGCCTCGCTCCAGTCGCGCGAGCTCTACGCGTCGGTCGTATCGCGCATCAAGGTCATGGCCGCGCTCGACATCGCGGAGCGCCGCCTGCCCCAGGACGGCCGCTTCCGCCTGAACGTGGGCGGGCGCGACCTCGACGTGCGCGTGTCGACCTTCCCGACCATCCACGGTGAGAACGTGGTGCTCCGCCTCCTCGACCGCTCCGCCGCCCTGATCGGAATGGCCGAGCTCGGGCTCCTCCCGGAGCCGCTCGAGCTGCTCGCGCGCACGATCGATCGTCCGAACGGGATGGTGCTCGTGACCGGCCCCACGGGAAGCGGCAAGACGACGACGCTCTACGCCTGCCTCCACCGGATCCAGGGCGTGGAGCGGAACATCGTGACCCTCGAGGATCCGGTCGAAATCCACCTCCCGTCCGTCCGGCAGACGCAGGTCGACCCGGACGTCGGGCTCACCTTCGCGCGCGGGCTGCGTGCGCTCCTCCGCCAGGACCCGGACGTGATCATGGTGGGCGAGATCCGGGACGCCGAGACGGCGGAGATCGCGGTGCGTTCCGCGCTCACGGGGCACCTCCTGCTCGCGACGCTCCACACGAACGACGCCGCCGGCGCGGTGCCTCGGCTCCTCGACATGGACACCGAGCCCTTCCTCCTCTCGTCCGCGCTGGCGGGCGTGGTGGCGCAGCGGCTCGTGCGTCGCGTGTGCGACCGCTGCAAGACCGCGGCGGACGTGCCGCGGAGCCTTCGCGAGGAGCTGGGCCTTCCCGAGAACGCGCGCTTCCTCCGCGGCAAGGGATGCGTCGCGTGCGGGCACGGCGGCTACAAGGGGCGCGTGGGCCTCTTCGAGGTGCTCGAAATGACGGACGCGATCCGCGATCGAATCCATACGCGCGCCTCGGGCGAGGAGATCGCGCGCGCGGCGCGCGCCGGCGGGATGATCACGCTCAAGGACGACGCGCTTCGCAAGGCGGCGCTCGGCCTGACCACGCTCGACGAGGCGCTCCGCGTG
>DATEOQ010000432.1:0-3086 GCA_035273905.1 Candidatus Eiseniibacteriota bacterium
GCAGGTGGTAGAAGGTGTTGTTGACCTCGACCGTGTCGAACCTTCGGCTGTAGAAGGCCAGGAGATCACGCTTTGGAATCGCGCGGGGATAGAAGTTGCCCCACGCGTACGCCCAGCCCGATGTGCCTACCCGGAACTCCCCAAGACGATCAGCCCCCGAGCTTCGATGTGAGATAGAAGGCCAGGGCCGCGACGAACGCCGAGGCGGGAATCGTGAGCACCCAGGCCCACACGATGCGCCCGGCGACGCCCCACCGCACGGCGCTCAGCCGCTGCGTCGCTCCCACGCCGACGATGGCCCCGGTGATGGTGTGCGTGGTGGAGACGGGGACGCCCAGGTGGGTGGCCCCGAAGAGGCTGATCGCCCCCGCGGTCTCGGCGCAGAAGCCCCCCACCGGCCGGAGCTTCGTGACGCGCGCGCCGAGCGTGTGCACGATGCGCCATCCGCCCATGAGCGTGCCGAGCGCGATCGCGATGCCGCAGAGGATCACCACCCACTGTGGGATGTAGAAGTGATCGATCTGCTTGGTCGTGAAGAGAAGGAGCGCGATCACGCCCATGGTCTTCTGCGCGTCGTTCCCGCCGTGGCCGAGCGAGTAGAGCGCGGCCGACACGAGCTGCAATCGGCGAAAGAGATGGTCCACTCGCCCCGGGTGGGCCCGGCGAAAGATCCAGGACACCGCGACCATGTTGAAGAAGCCGAGGATCAGCCCCACGACCGGGGCGACCACGATGAAGACCGCCGTCTTGGTGAGGCCGGGAGCGATGATCGAGCCCGGCCCCTTGTACGCGAGGGCGGCGCCCACGAGGCCGCCGATCAGCGCGTGGGACGACGAGGTCGGGAGCCCGAGCCACCAGGTGAGGAGATTCCAGAGAATCGCCCCGGTCAGCGCGGCGGCGAGCACATGGGTGTTCACCGCCTCCGGCGTGATGATGCCCTTCCCCACCATTTTCGCCACGGCCTCGCCCAGGATGAACACGGCCGCGAAGTTGAAGAAGGCCGCCCAGATGACGGCGATGCCCGGAGTGAGGACGCGGGTGGAGACGACGGTGGCGATCGAGTTGGCGGCGTCGTGGAAGCCGTTCAGGAAATCGAAGATCAGCGCGAGGACTATGACGAGGATGATGTAGGCGGTGAACGCGTCCTGCAACCCGGGGCGGAGGTCGTCAGGTGTTCTTGACGACGATCCCCTCCAGGATGTTCGCCACGTCCTCGCAGTCGTCCGTCGTGGCTTCGAGACGCCCGTAGATCTCCTTCCACTTGATCAGCGCGCGGAAGTCGGAGGCGGTCCGGAAGAGCGCGGCCGTGGCGTTTCGCGAGATCGTATCGGCCTCGTTCTCGAGATGGTTGATCTGGACCAGGTACTCGTTGATCTTGGTGAAGTCGCGCATGCGCGACACCGCCTTCACCATCGCCCCGCACGCCTGCTCGATGATGGACGTGAGCTGGATCACCTCCGGGGTCACCTGGAGGATCTCGAAGAGCGCGAGCCGGCTGGCCACTCCCTCGATGTTGTCCAGCACGTCATCGAGCGCGCTCGCGAGCGAGTGAATGTCCTCGCGGTCGAAGGGCGTGATGAACGTGCGGTTCAGCTTGTCGATGATGTCGTGCGTGATCTGGTCGGCCTGGCTCTCCAGCACCTTGATGTGCCGGGCCTTCTCCTGGACCAGGTCGTAGTTGCGAGAGAGGTCCTCGAGAGCGCGCGCGGCCTCGTGGACCTTCGCGGCCTGGGACTCGAACAGATCGAAGAACTTCGTTTCCTGCGGCAGGAGTCGAATCATCCAACCAGTGTTACAGACGGGGCCGCGTGGTGTCTACCCGGGAGCAGAGGGCTCGAGGACCGCGCGCAGGTCGCGAGCCCACCCCTCGGCGTCGTCGGCGGGAACGAACGACCAGATTTCAGCCGCCCGGCCCTTGCCCACACGAATCCGGATCCGCTGCTCCCGTCGCTCCACCGCCACCACCTTCCTCGTGCGCGGGGTGATCTGGAGGCCGACCTTCTCGTTCTTGTGGATGTAGATCGTCTGGCGCGTGACCACGATCGATCCCCGGCGGTCCTCCCAGCTCGAGGAGCGCGTGCCCGCCCCCTCCGTGTACCGGAACACGATGTTGTCCTCGCGCCGGACGATGCCCTCGGCCTGGAAGCGGCGCAGGAGCTCCGGGTCGAGCCGGCTCGTGTCCGTGGAGCAGCCGGCGAGCGCGAGGACGACGACGAGAGGCCCCGCCAGCGGCCAGAGCGCGCGAGCACCCAGGAGTGCCTTGCCTTTTTGTCCCCGCGCGGCCACCATGGCGCGCATTACGCCATGAAATCGAATTCAATTCCAGTGCGACCGATGACGGAGGACGACGCCGAGGGGGTCGCGGCCCTCTCGACCCAGCTCGGCTATCCCTCGACCGCCGAGGACACGCTGCGGCGTTTCCGTGGCATCGGCGACGCTCCGGACGCACGCGTGTGGGTGGCCCAGGGGCCGGACCGAGCGATCGTGGGCTGGATCCATCTCTTTGGAAACCGCCTCCTCGAATCCGACCCGGACATCGAGATTGGCGGACTCGTGGTGCACGAGGACGCGCGCGGCCGGGGCGTGGGACGGGCGCTCGTCACCGCCGCCGAGGACTGGGCGCGCGAGCGCGGCTACACGGTGGTCTCCGTCCGCTCGAACGTGATTCGGAGGGAGGCCCACGAGTTCTACAAGGGCCTCGGCTACGAGCCGACCAAGTCCCAGTTCAAGTTCCGGAAGAAGCTCGCCGCCGGGGCCTGACGACTCAGTCCAGCTTCACCACCTGGCGATCGACTGGGTGTCCCCGAACCCGTTGGTCGTCGAGTGGCAGCCGGCACATGGGTTGTCATCGTTTGGGCCGGTCAGGGTATCGAACCAGAGAAGGCGCCCAGATTGGCGAGCCGCGGGTTCACCGGCCGGCCGAGGCGGCGCTCCAAAGTGGATTCAATCTTCCCCGTAAACCATTGATGCTGGAGAACCAACGTGAGGCCTCGATCGAGATCCCCGGCCGGGGCCGGGGCGAAGCCAGCCCCAGGCCGAGGGCCGGGGCGAAGCCAGCCCCAGGCCGAGGGCCGGGGCGAAGCCAG
>DATEOQ010000433.1:0-2666 GCA_035273905.1 Candidatus Eiseniibacteriota bacterium
GCGCGGCATCCCCGTTCCCGCCCGGGCCGCCCGGAACAGCTGGGATCGCATGCAGCGGGCCTCGCGCCGCCGCTGGACCGCGATGATCGCCATCGCCATCGTGGTCGTGGCCGCTGGGCTCGAGCTCCGGACCGCGGCGCTCGAGGCGCGAGTCCTCGCCAAGATCGCCTCCGACATGAAGTACAAGGTGGAGCCCGGCCCGAGCGGTCGGATCGCCTTCCCCCGCGGGGGCCCGCTGGACGAGCGACGCGGATACTCCCGTCTCCCCGACTTCTCCAAGCGGCTGGAATCCCGCGGCTTCCGGATCACCGCCCAGGCGGTGCACTCGCCCGCCCTGGCGATGGCGAGCCGGTTCGGCATCGCGCCCCCCTACTCCGAGGCGCCCGTAGCCGGCCTCGTCATCAAGGGGGAGGACGGGAATCCGATCTATGACGCCACCGCCGGCCGTGGAGGCCTGGCCACCTTCGAGGACGTGCCGGCGGACGTCGTGCGCTCGCTGCTCTTCATCGAGAACCGGGAGCTGGACCGCGACGCGAGCCCCTACAGCAACCCCGCCGTCGACTGGGTCCGCTTCGGGAAGGCCATGATCCTCTATTCCGCGAGCCGGATCGGCATCCCGACCCCGGTCGAAGGGGGGAGCACGCTCGCCGTCCAGCTGGAGAAGTACCGGCACGCGGAGGGGGGGCGGACAGGCTCCGGGATGGACAAGCTCCGCCAGATGCTGAGTGCGAGCCTGCGGGTTTACAAGGATGGCCCGGTCACGACCGCCGACCGCCGCCGGATCGTCGTCGACTACGTGAACACGATGCCACTCGCCGGCGCCCCGGCCATCGGCGAGATCGCCGGGCTCGATCAGGGACTGACCGTCTGGTTCGGGCTACAGCCGAAGAAGGTCTACCGGGATCTCGGCAGCAAGTCGACCGCGAAGCGGGCCAAGGCGCTCAAGCCGGTCTTAGCGCTCCTCTGCTCGGTCCGCGCGCCGAGCCGCTATCTCATCGCCGATCACAAGGCACTCAACGACCGCGTGAACGCCTACGCCGGACTCATGGCGAAGGAAGGCATCCTCGAGCCGAAGGTGGCCAGCGCGGTCCGCAAGCTGCCGCTCAAGTTCGCGGCCCACCCCATCGTGGCTGCGGCCACCGCGGACCCGCTGGGGCGCGGAGCGCGCCGGATCCGGAACGAGCTCGTGAGCATGCTCGGCGTGAAGGACACCTACGAGCTGGACCGACTCGATCTGACGGTGGAGACGACCGTGAACGAGCCGCTCCAGGGAGAGGTCACCCAGATCCTGCGCCAGCTCGCCGATTCGTCGTACGTGCGGGCGCACGGTCTGAAGGGGGAGCATCTCCTGCCGCAGGGGGATCCGAAGCGCGTGCTCTACAGCGTGCTCCTCTGCGAGCGCACGCCCGGCGGCAACGCGATCCGTCTCTACGCCGACAATCTCGATCGTCCCTTCGACATCATCGAGGGGATGAAGATGGAGCTCGGGAGCACGGCCAAGCTCCGGACCCTGATCCACTATCTCGAGCTCGTCTCGCGGCTCCACGACGAGTGGAGCTCGCTCGACCCGAGCCAGCTCACCGCCCAGGCGGCCTCGGCTCGCGATCCGATCACGCAGTGGGTCGCGGCCACGATGGCCGAGCACCCGGACATCGGGCGCGAGGAGCTCCTCGAGCTGAGCCTCGACCGCACCTACTCCGCGAGCCCGTACGAGCTCTTCTACACGGGCGGCGGATTCCAGACGTTCAGCAACTTCGATCCGGACGACAACGGCCGCCAGCTGACGCTCCGCCAGGCGGCGGCGCACTCGACGAATCTCGTCTTCGTGCGGCTCATGCGGGATCTCGTGAGGTACCACGCGGCCCGTCTGCCCTACAACGCGCAGGCCGTGCTCGGGGAGCCCTCGTCGCAGGACCGCGCGACGCTGCTCCACGAAGTGGCCGATCGTGAAGGGACGCCCGAACAGATGGCGTGGCTCTTCCGCACCAAGAACCGCCAGGCGCAGGATCTCAGGCTCCGCGCGCAGATCGAGCGCGATGCCTTCGCGCGCATGACGCCGTACTGGCGCCAGCTCGGGTTCCCCTTCCAGCGCCTCGTCCCCTCGTACGCCACGGCCATCGGGAGCTCGGGCGACCGCCCGTCGGCCCTGGCCGATCTCATGGGCATCCTCGTGAACGACGGCGTCCGGAGCCGGGCGCGCATGGTCGAGCGGCTCCGCTTCGCCTCGGGAACGCCGTACGAAACCGTGTTCGAGCCGCCGACGAGCGGATCGGGCGGCGAGACCGTGCTCGAGCCGGCGGTCGCGCGGGTCACGCGGCGCGTCTTGACCGACGTGGTCGAGACCGGCACCGCGGCGCGGCTCAAGGGCGCCTTCACGGACTCCACCGGCGCGCCGGTCTGGCTCGGCGGAAAGACCGGCACCGGCGACAATCGCTTCCAGACCTACGGCCGCGGACGCCGCCTGGTCGGCTCGCGATCGGTGAGCCGCACGGCGACGTTCACGTTCTGCCTCGGCGACCGGTACTACGGCGTGATCACCTCGGCGGTGCTCGGGCCGGAAGCCGCGCGCTACCGCTTCACGAGCGCGCTTCCACTCGCGGTGATGAAGATTCTCGCTCCGTCGTTCGAACATGAGCTCAAGCCGCGCGGCGCGCCGGACGGCATCC
>DATEOQ010000434.1:0-3882 GCA_035273905.1 Candidatus Eiseniibacteriota bacterium
CGCGAGATGAGCCAGTCGCGGAGGCGGTACTGAACCCGCGCCTCCCCGGCCTTCCGCTTCTCGAGGTCGGCAATCACCGCCCCCTTCGCTTCCGCGCTCGTCGTCCCGTCGACGGGGCCGGAATTCACGAGACGCCCGTCCCCCTCCCACGCTGCGGTCCCGTCGTAGCCCGGCCCCGACTCGGGGCGAATCACCTCGACGATCGGGAGCCCGTACTTCGTCGCGAACTCGAAGTCGCGCTGGTCGTGCCCCGGCACCGCCATGATGGCACCCGTGCCGTATTCCATGAGCACGTAGTTCGCGATCCAGACCGGGATCGATGCGCCGGTCAGTGGGTGCACGGCCTCGAGGCCCGTCGGATAGCCCTCCTTCTCCGTTTCCACCGCGAAGCGGTTCTCGATCCGGTGCTGGCGGATGCGCGCGACGAACTCGGTGGCGGCCGGCGGCAGCGCTCCGGTCTTCTCCAGCTCGCGCACGCGCGGATGCTCCGCCGCGAGCACGAGGAAGGTCGCGCCGTAGAGCGTGTCCGGGCGCGTGGTGAACACCTCGATCGGCTCACCGGCTCCGCGCAGCGTGAAGCGGATGGAGGCGCCCTCGCTCCGGCCGATCCAGTTGTGCTGCATCACCCGCACCTTCTCGGGCCAGTTCGTGAGCGTCTCGAGATCGTTGAGGAGCGGCTCGGCGTACGCCGTGATCTTGAAGAACCACTGCTCCAGCTCGCGCGTGGTCACCTCGGATCCGCACCGCTCGCAGCGTCCTTCCACCACCTGCTCGTTCGCGAGCACGGTCTGGTCCTTGGGGCACCAGTTGACGGCGCTCTTCGCCCGGTACGCGAGTCCCTTCTTGTAGAGCTGGAGGAAGATCCACTGCGTCCAGCGGTAATACGAGGGATCGCACGAGGCGATCTCGCGCGACCAGTCGTAGCCGAGCCCCCACGAGGTGAGCTGCTCCTTCATGCGGGCGATGTTGCGCTTCGTCCAGACCGCCGGGTGGATCTTGTTCGCGATGGCGGCGTTCTCCGCCGGCAGGCCGAATGCGTCCCAACCCATCGGCGTGAGCACGCGATGGCCCTGCATGAGCTTCAGGCGGGTGACGACGTCGCCGAGGATGTAGTTCCGGCCGTGTCCCACGTGGAGATCGCCCGACGGATACGGGAACATGTTGAGACAGTAGAAGGGACGGTCGGCCTTCATCGGATCGCTGATCTCGAAGAGCCTCTCGTCTCGCCAGAGCGCGCGGGCACGCTGCTCCATCTCGCGGAACGGGTAGCGTGTCCGTTCCTCGGCGGATGACGCTGCGGTCGCCTCAGAATCCTTAGCGTGGTTCACGGTCTTCCTTCATCTCGAGATCGAGTCGGTGCGTGGAAGCCGTCAGCATACCCAAAATCGAAGCGGCGGTAAACTGGACTCCCGTGCGGCCTTAGCGGGATCCGATGCGCTCCTGGACCCGTTTGAGGAACGAGTAGAGATTCGCCATCGGACGCGATGTGTCGTACAGGTAGTAGTGCGTATGGCCGCGGACCGAGGAGGTCCAGCGCATCTTCCACGCCTCGTCGTCCCCCAGGAAATCGTGCTCGCCGCAACCGGTCTCGTAGAGATGGCGCATCACGTGCTCGCGAAGCACAACCCCGGGGCTCTGTTCGCTCCAGGCCTGGTCGTAGCTGGTCTTGAGCATGTAGTAGCGGTTCGCGAATCGCACGCCCATGTCATAGGCGGCCGGCGTCCCCTCGAAGTAGAGGAGGAACGACTCGAACCAGCCCGCCTCGGCGGCTCGATGCAGGAAGCGCTCATAGAACACCTGCGCCAGCGGATTGGTGGTGATGGAGGTCTGGGTCGACTCCTTCCAGCTCTTGGTCTCGATGGAGTAGATGGCCTCGAGCACCGTGGAGACAGATGCGATGTCGGTGAATCGCCGGATCTCGAGGCCGGAGCGTCGCGCCTTGTTCCCTTTTCGCTTGAGATCGCTCCGAAAATTCGAGGATTGCCCTTTCAGGTACGTGTCCCAATCTCCTTCCAGGGTGAGATAGGGAGACTTCGCGCCTGGCTCGGTGAGCACGCGGAATCCCAGGTCCGAGGCAACGCCTCGAATCACAGGAACGGTCGGACTATCGTCCGCCAGCGATGCCAGGGCGAAAAGATCGGCACGGCGCTCCCGTGCGGTCGCGAGCACCCACCGGAGCCCCTCATCCAGGGAGCGAGTCAGGAGCAGATCGTTGTGATTCCTCCCGTATCGATTGGTGACCGGAAGGGCCGTGCGAAGCTGGAAGCCGCGGCTCCGGGTCTTCTCCAGGGCGAGCGGCAGGAGCGCGGTCCATGGATCGCTTCCGTGGAGCAGGAACTCGACCCCCTCGGCCCCGAAATGGCTCTCCCAGAGCGACCTCATCCATTCGTACGTGAGGTACAGATTCCCGCGCTCCACGGCGGCGGCGTTCCACTCGGGGCGGAAGGCCTCGAGCCCTGCGGCTCCGTCGAGGGCGCGCGTCAGGTTGGCGGGCTTGTTCGCGATGACGAGACTCATCGGCGCGCCTCGTTCCGGGTCGAACCGATGCGGCGCCCGAGGAATGGGCCGGGATCGGCGGGATCCCACACCGCGTAACGCGTCCCGGGGCGAAGGAGATCGGAGCCCTTCCAGGGCTTTACGCGTGCCCCGAGCAGGTCCGATTTCAGCGAACCGAGCAGGCCGCTCCCGCTGACCCAGGCACCACGTCCTTCATCCGGCGCGACCGGCTCGACCGCGTCCCCCAGCGCGCGGTCACGGTACGCGATCCACGCGAGGTTCACGCCGCAGCTCATGCCGAGCGCGTGCTGATCCCAGTGCCGTGGATTCACCTCGATCAGACGGTACTCCCCGCTCGGGGCGTGCCGCTTGAACTCGACCTCGGCGGTTCCCTCGAACGCGAGCGCCTCGAGCAGTCTCTTCCCCAGGCGCTCCACCTCGGGGTGCGGCTCGAGGCGGACGATGCAGCCGAGGCCGAACTCGGGCGGATACTGGAGCATCTTCCTCGCGGTGAACCATCCGAGCAGGCGTCCTCCACGTCCGCGATAGGCGCCGAGCACCATGCACTGGTCGTCGGCCCCCTCGATCCACTCCTGAACGAGGAGGTCGGGGTGATGCGGTTCCACCCGCTCGAAGAACTGCGTCAGCTCGAGGGCGGAGCCGATCTTCACCGCCTTGCGCCGGTTCACCGCGTCCGCGATGCCCGGCTTTCGCCAATCCTGGGCATACACCGCCTTGGCGACGACCGGATAGGCGAAGCGCGACGCGGCCTCGCGCACCTCGTCGCGCGTCCGGAGGCGCATGGTGAGGGGCGTTGGCACTGAGGCGGCGCGCGCTTCCTCGGCCAGACGGTGCTTGTTCATGATGACGTCCAGCCGGTCGCCCGACGGCTGCGGGATCTCGTAGTACGGCTCGAGCGCGGATCGGTTCTGGTCGAGGAATCGGATGTCCGCGTCACGCGTCGGAAGGAGGAGCGCGCGGCCGCCGAGACGCGTTGCGAGATCGACGAGAAATGCGCGAAGCGCGTCCGGCTCATCCTGCGAATCCGGGCAGCGGAGGGCGTGGCACCGGTTCGAGAAATTGCCCGGCGCGTCCGCCTGCACGCTCAGTCCGTAGACGGTCACGCCGTGCGGCGCGAGATTGCGTGCGATGCCGAGGCCGGTCGCATACATGTTGAGAATGACGGCGGGAGGAAGCGTGGCGCCCGCTCGCGTGCTGTCAGCCACGGGAAGCGGCGATCTCCCGCTCCACGAAATCCCTGAGCTCGGCATCGCGAAGCTCGCCCCGCTTGAGCGCGCGGTCGGCGCGATAGATCACCTCGAGCGCCCGTCTCGCGTCCGCGGGACGCATGGGTGGTCCCGAGCTTCGACGATAGCCGTACGGGGA
>DATEOQ010000435.1:0-4158 GCA_035273905.1 Candidatus Eiseniibacteriota bacterium
GAGCACTGAATGCCGAAGATCACGTGGAGTGAATGGGATCGTTGCCCTCCCGGCCAGGCGCTGTCCGACGCCGACCCCGACATCGCGCGACTCATCGAGCTGGAGACGCAGCGCCAGGGTGAGGGGCTGGAGCTGATCGCCTCCGAGAACTTCGTGAGCGAGGCGGTGCTCGAAGCGATGGGATCGCCGCTCACCAACAAGTACGCCGAAGGCTATCCGGGGAAGCGCTATTACGGCGGCTGCGAGTTCGTCGACAAGGCGGAGTCGCTCGCCATCGAGCGGGCGAAGGCGCTCTTCGGCGCGGAGCACGCCAACGTGCAGCCGCACGCGGGAGCGCAGGCCAACCTCGGCACTTATCTCGCGCTCATGCCCCCCGGCTCCACGCTCCTCGGGATGGCGCTCGCGCACGGCGGGCACCTGACCCACGGGCACAAGGTGAGCCACTCGGGGATCATCTTCAAATCGGTCCAGTACGGACTCTCGCCCGAGACCGGGCTCCTCGATTACGACCAGGTCGCCGCCCTGGCGCGCGAGCACAAGCCGCGCGTGATCGTGGCGGGGGCGAGCGCGTACCCGCGCTTCTTCGACTACGCGAAGTTCCGCGCCATTGCCGACGAGGTTGGGGCGGCGTTCGTCTTCGACATGGCGCACGTCGCCGGGCTCGTCGCGGGCGGGGTGCACCCGAGCCCCGTGCCCCACGCGGACGTGGTCACGTCGACCGCCCACAAGACCCTGCGGGGGCCGCGGAGCGGCTTCATCCTCTGCAAGAGTCAGTTCGCCAAAGCGATTGATAAGTCGGTATTTCCCGGAATGCAGGGCGGCCCGCTCATGCACGTGATCGCGGCCAAGGCGGTCTGCTTCCGCGAGGCCTCGACCCCGGCCTTCAAGGAGTACGCGGCGCAGGTGGTGGCGAACGCGAAGGTCCTGGCGCAGGAGCTGATCACGCACGGCTACGAGCTCGTGACCGGCGGCACGGACAACCATCTCGTCCTGCTCGACCTCCGGAACGCCGGGCTCTCCGGTGCCGAGGCCGAGGAGGCGCTCCACAAGGCGGGCATCACCGTGAACAAGAATGCCGTCCCGAACGATCCCCGTCCGCCCGCCGTCACGAGCGGGATCCGGATCGGCGCCGCCGCGGTCACCACGCGCGGTCTGGGCGAGGCCGAGTTCCGCACCCTCGGCCGCTGGATCGACGAGGCGCTGCAGAAGCGCTCCGAGCCGGCCGCGCTCGCCAAGATCCGGGCGCAGGTCGAAGACATGTGCGCCTCCTTCCCGCTCTATCCGAGCCGAGCCTCCTAGACCCGAGCCCCGGACGACCACGATGACCGAAGCCACGCTGGAAGAACGCACCGCGCGCGTCCGCGAGGAGAGCGCGTTCATCGCCCCGCTCCTCTCCGAGATCCAGAGGACCATCGTCGGGCAGGAGGAGATGGTCCGGAGGATCCTGATCGGGCTCATCGCGGACGGACACCTCCTCCTCGAGGGCGTCCCCGGCCTCGCGAAGACGCTCGCCGTGAAGACGGTCGCGCAGACGATCCACGCGACGTTCCACCGCGTTCAGTTCACACCCGACCTCCTCCCGGCGGACCTCACCGGGACGCTCGTGTTCGATCCGAAGACGGGCGCGTTCACGCCGAAGCTGGGTCCCGTGTTCACGCAGATCCTCCTCGCCGACGAGATCAACCGCGCGCCCGCGAAGGTGCAGAGCGCGCTCCTCGAGGCCATGCAGGAGCGCCAGGTCACGATCGGGGAGAAGACGCATCCGCTCGGGGACCTCTTCTGGGTGCTCGCGACACAGAACCCGATCGAGCAGGAGGGGACGTATCCGCTTCCCGAGGCGCAGATGGACCGCTTCCTCCTCAAGATCCGGGTCGGCTACCCGAGCCCCGAAGAAGAAGGACGCATCCTCGACCGCATGGGAGGCGATCCGCCCGAGCCGCCGAAGCGGGTCATCGACGTGGAGCGAATCCTCAAGTCGCGGCACACGGCGAACGGGATCTACCTGGACGAGCGGATCCGCCGCTACATCGTCGATCTCGTGCACGCCACGCGCGAGCCCGAGCGCTTCGGCCTCGATCTCCGGCCGCTCATCCAGTACGGCGCGTCGCCGCGCGCGACGCTCGCGCTCGCGCGATCCGCGCGGGCCAACGCGTTCCTCGACGGACGCGCGTACGTCACGCCGGACGACGTCAAGGCGCTCGCCCCCGACGTCTTCCGACACCGGATCCTCCTCACGTACGAAGCCGAGGCCGAAGGGGTCCCGGTCGACGAGGTCTCTCGGCGACTGCTCGCCCGCGTCGAGGTCCCATGATCACCCCCGAGCTGCTCGCGCAGGTCCGGAGGCTCACGATCCGGAGCCGGCGGGCGGTGGAGGAGGTCTTCTCCGGGGCCTACCGCTCGGCCTTCCGGGGCCAGGGGCTCGAGTTCGCCGAGGTTCGCGAGTACGTCCCCGGCGACGACATCCGCGCCATCGACTGGAACGTCACGGCCCGCGTGGGGCATCCCTTCATCAAGCGCTTCGAGGAAGAACGCGAGCTGACCGTGGTCGTGGCGCTCGACCTCTCGGGATCGCTCCGCTTCGGGAGCCGCGCGCGCACGAAGCGCGAGACGGCGGCGGAGGCCGGCGCACTCGTGGCGCTCGCCGCGGCGCGCAATCGCGACCGCGTCGGGCTCCTCCTCTTCACGGACAAGATCGAGCTCTACCTTCCACCGTCGAAGAGCCGCGCCCACGCGCTCCGGCTCGTACGCGACATGGTCGCGCTCGAGCCGAAGGGGACCGGAACCGACGTGGGGCAGGCGCTCGCGTTCCTCGGACGCGTGCTCCGGCGCCGCGCGATCGTGTTCCTCATCTCCGACTGGATCGCGGATGAGTTCGACCGGCCCCTCGCGCACCTCGCCCGCCGGCACGAGCTGGTGGTGCTGGAGGTGAGCGATCCCTTCGAGGCCGCCATGCCCCCGTCCGGGCTCGTGCAGGTGGAGGATCTGGAGACCGGGCGCACCGAGTGGGTGGACCTCGGGGCGCGACGCCCGCGCCAGGAGTGGCGTGCGGTCCAATCGCGCCGGGCGCGGCGCCTGGGAGAGGCCTTCGTGCGCGGGCGGGCGGGACGCATCGCGCTCTCCACCGACGCGCCGGTCGCGCCCGCGTTGATCCGCCACTTCGAAGCCCGCACGCGGCGGAGGTAGGCGGTGCGCTTCCACGGCACCGCGCTCCGGCTGAGCCACGCCGCCATGGCGTGCGTGATCGCCGCGATGGTGGGAGGCTGCTCCGGCCGGGGAAGCGAGGCGGCCCGCTCGGCGATTGCGCGGGAGGGAACGAGCGGCGCGAACCGCTTCCGCGTGGAGAGCGAGCTCGTGCCCTCGCGCGTGACCCTGGGTCAGCCGACGCGGTGGACGCTGCGCGCGGAGCTTCCTCGGGAAGCGCGCGCGGAGAGCTTGCTGCGAGACCCGGGCCTCCCGTCGCTCGACGTGACGGAGCGGGAGAAGCCCCGGTTCCGCTCGGAGCGCTCCAGCGCGGTCTGGACCGGCGCGTTCGACGTGCGCGGATTCGATCTCGGGCGGCTGCCGCTCCCGCTCGTCGCCCTCGTCGTGCGGTTCCCGGATCGGCGCGACACGCTCGCGTTCCCCGTCGACACGCTCGCGGTCGACTCCCTCACCGAGGCTTCATCCAACTCGCTGCAACCCAACCGAGGCCCCATCAAGCCGGAGCTTCGGCCGCTCGACATCGCGCTCGCGGCGGCGCTCGCGCTGCTCGTCGTCGCGGCGATCGTCGCGATCATCCTCGCGATCCGAAAGCGGCGCCGCCGGTCCAAGGGACTGGAAGATGAAGCTCCGCCCGAGGCGCCGGAAGCGCCGTTCCTCCGCGCGATCGAGACCCTCCGCGGCGAGATCGAGTCGTTGCCGCGGGATCGCTTCTACGACCGGCTGTCGCTCGCGGTCCGTGCGTACGTGGGCGCCGTGACCGGAATTCCCGCGCTCGACCGGACGACGAGCGAGCTCCTGCGCGAGCTCGAGCGCCGGCCGGACGTGCGGGACGAGGCGGCCGGTCTCGTGGAGCGCGAGCTTCGTCGAAGCGACCTCGCCAAGTTCGCGCGCCATGAGGACCCCTTCGCCGAGGCGAGGGAGGCGCTCGACCAGGCCGCCTCGCTCGCGGGGAAGGTC
>DATEOQ010000436.1:0-3110 GCA_035273905.1 Candidatus Eiseniibacteriota bacterium
CCGGCGTCTCGAACGGGAACTACATCCCGATCTCGGGTATGGGGGACGCGGGGCCGCGCGGTGGTCCTCCGGGCGACTTGATCGCGCACATCGAGGAGCTCGAGCACCCGCTCTTCCTCAGGGACGGCGACGATCTCGTGATCGAGGTCCCGATCAGCTACTCGCGCGCCGCGCTCGGCGGCAAGGTCGAGGTCCCCGTCCTGGGCGGCGGCCGCGCGATGGTCGAGGTTCCCGCGGGGACGACGTATGGGAAGTTCCTCCGCCTCCGCGGCAAGGGGCTCAAGAGCCTGAAGCGCTCGGGGCACGGCGATCTTCTCGCGCGCATGGTCATCCCGACGCCGAACAAGGTCTCGGACAAGGCGAAGAAGGTGCTCCAGGAGCTGGAGCAGCTTTCGGAAGCGAAGGTCTCCGCGCCGCGGCGTCCGTCCGAAGACGTCCTTCCCTAGGCAGCGCCCATGACGGAGACACGGCGACCCGACACGACCTTCTGGGTCGAGCCCGCCTGGATCGAGGGCGATCGCCTTCGCCTGAGCCACGACGAATCCCACCATCTCCTCCGCGTGCACCGGGCCCAGCCCGGGACGCCCTTCACGGCGATCGACGGTGAGGGCACCGCGTACGACTGCGTGCTCGAGACGATCGAGGGGGACGTGACCACGGGGGTGATCACGAAGAGGGAGGTGAATCGCGGGGAGCTGCCGTTCGCAGTCGCGGTGCTCGTCGGCCTCCCGGATCCTGGACCGGCCGAGGCCATCGTGGAGCACGCGGTGCCGCTGGGGGCGAGCCGGATCGACTTCGCGGTCTGCGCACGCAGCGGGAAGCCGGCCCTCGGACCGGGCAAGCTCGAACGGCTGGAGCGAATCGCGCGCGCCGGGGTGAAGCAATCACGACGCTGCCGGGCTCCGTTGGTCGTGTCGAGCGGGTCCCTCCAGGAGGCCGTGGCCGCGCTGCCGCCCGGGCTCCGGGTGGTGGCGGATCCGTGGGGAGGCCGAATCGATGCCTTTCAGGAGACCTATCCGGCGATATCACTTGCCGTTGGGCCTCCCGGTGGATTCGATCCCGAGGAGTACGCCCTGCTCGCGAAGGCTGGTTTTCAGCCGATCTCCTTGGGTCCCAGCCGGTTGACCACGGAGACGTCTGCCATCGCGCTGCTGGCCGTGGCTCGCAATCGGTTGCTTCCCAAGGGTCTAGGCCAAATTTGACAAAATCGCGTATGCGGGGTATCTTCCTAGTGTTAGCCGGATGCTGCCCAAGCCTCGACTGGGAGGGCTGACCGCTTACCTCAAACCATGGTTAGGAGGCGATTCCTTAGATGCCCGGCATCAGGGTCAAAGAAGGCGAGTCCTTCGAGAGCGCCCTTCGCCGGTTCAAGAAGAAGTGCGAGAAGGCTGGAGTTCTCGCCGATCTGCGTCGTCACCAGCACTTCGAGAAACCGAGCGAGCGGCGTAAGCGGAAGCTAAACGCCGCGAAACGCAAGATGATGGCTCGGATGAAGGCCGACTAGGCCCATTCGAGTCGCGCAGTAACGGGCGGGAAACCGGCGTCGGGCCGGTTTCCCGTTTGCCTCCTGAGTCGGTACTTCGGCTGTTCCACAAGTCACGTTCACCCTCAGTTCGGATACTGCCGCCATCAGCGACGCGACCACGCGTTCCAGAGCGGATGCTCCGATGACCGATCGACACGGCATTGGGGATCACGCGACATTGGCGTTGGAGCTGCCCGCCGTGCTCGGCGCGATTGCCGGGCGGGCGCGCTCCCAACCCGGCCGCGAACGGATCCTCGATCTCGCTCCGCACCGTCGCATCGATCACGCGATCGCCGCGCAGTCCATCTACGCGGACCTCATGGCCTGCGCGGATCAGGGGGATGCTCCGCCCACCGTGGCGCCTCCCGATCTCCGTATCGAGCTCGAGCGGCTGAGCCGCGAGGGCGCGGCACTCCGCGGCGACGAGCTCTGGCGGTTGAGCGTGCTCCTCGAGCAGACGGGGCAGGTCGTCACCTGGCATCGGAAGACGCGCCGCGAGACGCCCGGCCTCGACCGCATGCTCGCCGGGCTCGACCCGGTCGAAGCGCTCCATCGCGCGATCACGCGCGCGCTCGAGCCGAGCGGCGAGGTGAAGGATGACGCGAGCCCCGAGCTGTCCCGGATCCGGCGGCGCATCCGCGGCCTCCGCGAGAAGCTCGCGACGAAGCTCGAGTCCATCCTTCGCTCCCTCGCGACGCCCGAGAGCTTCGTCACGCTCCGCGAGGGGCGCTACGTCGTCGCCATTCCGTCGTCCAACCGCCGCGCGCTTCCCGGCACGGTGCTCGGGCATTCCGGATCGGGGGCGAGTCTCTTCGTCGAGCCGCGCGACGCCGCGGACGCCAACAGCGAGCTCAGCGAGCTCGGGCTGGACGAAGCGGCCGAGGTGGACCGCATCCTCCGCGACTTGAGCGCGCGGGCGCATACGAACCGCGCGGCGCTCGAGGCGGACTTCGAAGCGCTCGTCCGGCTCGATGCGGCGGAAGCGGTGATCGCCTGGGCGCGCGACGGTGACGGCTCCATTCCCGAGCTGACCGAGGAGCGCCGCATGCTCCTCCGCGGCGGGCGGCACCCGCTCCTCGTCGAGCGGCACCGCAAAGGCGAGACCGGCGCGCCCGTGCCCCTCGATCTCGAGCTCGATCCGGAAACGCGGATGCTGTTGATCACCGGGCCGAACATGGGCGGCAAGACCGTCGCCATGAAGACGGTCGGCCTTCTCTCGCTCCTCGCGATGGTCGGGCTTCCGATTCCGGCCGCCGCGGGCAGCGTGATCCCGTGGCTCGACCGGGTGATCTGCGACATCGGCGACGAGCAGTCGATCCTGGCGGACGTGAGCACGTTCCTCTCGCACCTGCGGCGCGTGACCGAGGCCATCCAGCACGCGACCGAGCGGAGCCTCGTGCTCCTCGACGAGCTCGGCTCCGGGACGGATCCGGTCGAGGGCGCGGCGCTGGGCCAGGCGGTCCTCGAGACGCTGCTCGAGCGGGGCGCGCTCACGATCGCGACGACGCACCACGGCATGCTGAAGACGTTCGCGCACGACACCGCCGGCGTGCGGAATGCGTCGATGGCGTTCGACGAGGAAACG
>DATEOQ010000437.1:0-2563 GCA_035273905.1 Candidatus Eiseniibacteriota bacterium
TACTTTCGCATCGAGATGCCGCTCGATCGCGAGGGCGTGGGCCTCTACGACAAGATCACCCCGCGGGGCGCGAGCGAGCTGATTATCGAGAGCCCGCGCCACGAGGAGACGCCGGGGACGATGCCCGTAGCGCAGTGGGAGCAGGTGCTGTGGATGTACGGGGAGCGCATCCGCGATTTGAAGCGTGATCTGTCGATTCGCGATCTCCTCGTCACGCGCCGGCACCGGATTCCCGGCTCGCGGATCACCCATCCGTATTCGCGCGTGACGGCGATCCCGATCATCTTCGACGAGGTCCGGCGCAAGCTGGACCAGGCCCGCGAGTACTACCAGTACAAGCGCCGATGCATCTACTGCGACATCGTCCGCCAGGAGCTGGCCGACGCCGAGCGGGTGGTGCAGGAGACGGAGCGCTTCGTGGCGGTGGTGCCATACGCGGGGCGAGCGCCGTTCGAACTCTGGATCCTGCCGCGTCAGCACGCGGCGGCCTACGAGGACGCCCTGTCGGGCGACCTGGTGGCAGACCTGGCGAAGATCCTCGCGGGCTCCTTTCGCACCCTCGCTGGAGCCTTGGGTGATCCGTCGGTGGAAATGACCCTCTATACAGCCCCGAACCGGGGCGCCAAGGTCCTGGCGGGAGAGTGGGCCACCCTGGCGGACGACTATCACTGGCATATCGCGGTGGTACCGGGCCCCGAGCGGCTCAAGCGGGTGGGGGGGATCTACGTCACCGACATCACCCCAGAGGCGGCTGCCGGGAAGCTCCGGGACGCCTGGACCCAGCCCTAGGTCCGACGAGCCAACCCTCGGTGAACGCTTGACTTTCCCGCCGCCAGGGGCCAAACTCCGACTAGAACGGTCGCCGATAGAAACGGTCGGACATAAACCAGAGAGGGTCGGCCATGCTGCGGTTCACCAAGCGTGCGGACTACGGTCTGATGGCGATCCACTACATCGCCGCCCAGACGGACGATACGGCGGTGAGCGCGAAGCGCATCGCCGAGGAGTTCAACATTCCGTCCGAGCTCCTCGCGAAAATCCTGCAGCGCCTGGCCAAGGGGAAGCTGATCGTCGGCCACAACGGTCCGAAGGGCGGCTACGTGCTGGCCCGCCCGAAGGGCAAGATCACGGTGGGGCAGGTGGTGCGGGCGCTGGAAGGGCCGGTGCGCATCGTCAGCTGTATGGTCGACGATCACTGTCCGCAGTACTCGCGCTGCAATCTGCGGCTGCCCGTACAGAAGATCCAGGCGAGCATCAGCTCGCTGCTCGATTCGATGACCCTGGCCGAGCTGTCGTCGACCGGCCTGGCGCCCGAGACGACGGTGGTGCCAGTGACGGCGCTCACGGCGAGCTGATCGAGAGGGGAGACGAGGTCACATGGCGTTGAAGCTGCCCATCTTCATGGATAGCCAGTCCACGACTCCGGTGGACCCACGCGCGCTGGAGGCGATGCTGCCCTACTTCACCGAGAAGTTCGGGCACCCCGCCAGCCGGAATCACCCGTTCGGCTGGGAGGCCGAGGGAGCGGTGGATCGCGCGCGGACCCAGATTGCCGGGCTCATCGGCGCGCGGGATCCCAAGGAGCTGGTGTTCACGTCCGGCGGCACCGAGTCCATCAACCTCGCGCTGAAGGGCGTGGTCGAGATGTACCGCGAGAAGGGCAATCACATCGTCACCACCGCCATCGAGCAACGCGCGGGGCTGGACGTGTGCAAGCGCCTCGAGCGGCAGGGGTTCGAGGTGACCTATGTCGCGGTGGGCGCGGATGGGCTCGTCGATCCCGAGGTGATCCGGGCGGCGTTGACCGACAAGACCATCCTGATCTCGGTGATGCTCGCCAACAACGAGATCGGCACCATTCAGGACGCGGCCGCCATCGGCAAGCTCGCCAAGGAGAAGGGGATCGTCTTCCACACTGACGCGACCCAGGCGGTGGGCAAGACGCCGGTGGACGTGGAGGCGATGGGCATCGACCTCCTGTCGTGCACGTCGCACATGCTTTACGGCCCCAAGGGTGTGGGCGCGCTCTTCGTCCGGCGGAAGAATCCCCGCGTGCGCCTAGCTCCCATGATCGACGGTGGCGGCCACGAGCGCGGCATGCGGTCGGGCACGGTGCCGGTGCCGCTGGTGGTGGGCTTCGGCCGCGCCGCGGAGATCTGCAAGGAGGTCATGGCGGAGGAGTCGAAGCGTCTAGCCGGGCTGCGGGACCGCCTCCAGGACGCCATCCTCTCCAAGGTGGACGAGGCGTACCTCAACGGGCATCCCGAGCGGCGGCTCCCCCACAACCTCAACATCTCCTTCGCGTACGTGGAAGGCGAATCGGTGCTGATGGGGCTCAACAAGGAAGTGGCGCTGTCGTCGGGATCCGCCTGTACCTCCGCGACGCTCGAGCCGTCCTATGTGATCTCGGCGCTCGGCGTGGACAGCGAGCTCGCTCACTCGTCCATCCGCTTCGGACTGCATCGCTTCAGCACCGCCGAAGAGGTGGACTTCGTAGCGCGCCGCACGGTGGAAGTGGTGACGCGCCTGCGCGAGATGTCGCCGCTCTACGAGCTGGCCAAGG
>DATEOQ010000438.1:0-2126 GCA_035273905.1 Candidatus Eiseniibacteriota bacterium
AGGAGGAGCCGCGCGTCGTCGTTGTCGGGGCGCATGCGGAGCTCGGACTGGAGGAGCGGGATCGCCTCGGCCTGCCGGTCCTCGCGGAGGCGCTCGCGCGCGGCGTCGTACGGACTCATGCCCGCCGTCGTCTGCGCGAGAACGGGCGTGGCGTGCGCGAGGACCGCGATGAGGAGCGCCGCGCGGACGAACGCGCGGAACGGCTTAGGGCCGGTCGGTGTCGACCTTCTGGCTTTGACTGGCTTCACGGGCTTCCATTCCCTCGAAGGCACGCTGGATGATTTCGGCGGAACGCTTGACACGCTCTTTCGTTATCGGCGTTTCCCACGTCGTCCATGAGTAGGACGCCGACGGCGGTGTCTTTATCGTAACTCGTTCTCCCACGGTGCTTTGTATCGACCCAGAGGGGCCCAGGAGGAAGACCTCGTCCGGTTTCACGGGCTTGGCTCCGGCCAAAGTGGGCCCGAGCGAATCCGGACGGAAGCAGGCGGCGGTCGTCGCCCACGCGAGGAAGCCGATGCCTGGGGTCTGCGTGGTCTCGATGTCCGGCGTTCCGTCCTTGTCGTCGAGCGCCGCGCGCGACGACGGATCGCCGACGAGGAGGCCCCATGGGATCGCGATCTCCACCGTCGTCCCGAGCGAGTCGAAGGCGCACTCGAGCCGGCCCCAGTCGAAGTACTTGGCCGGGAAGAACGAGCCGTTCCGCGCCACGCGCTCGCGATTCGTCTCGACCACGAGGGGCACGTACGCGCCCGCGTCGTTCGCCACCGGGCGTGCCGGCGCGCGGCCGCGCCGGCGCCAGTCGCGACCGTCCCATTCCCGCATGAAGGACGAAGCGTTCATCGCGCGGTCCTGATAGAGCTCCGCGCCCCCGCGCGGGGTGCCCTTGGCCGGAGGCGTCACGAGCAGCGTGAGCTCGGCGCCACGATTCCACGTGACGGGCAGAGGCTGCGGAAGGCGGGTGTCCCCGCGCGCGGGATCGAGCACGTCGAACGAGATTCCGAACGTGCGCACCGCGGGCTTTCGCTGTGCGACGTCGAGCCGCAGATAGAGAGAGGTCTGATCGGACGTGACGTAGAGGGCGCGAAGCGGAGATCCGCTCCTCGCGGCCTCGGACGCCGCGTAGGGCGTGATCCCGCTCCAGTCGCCGGTCCTGCCATCGACGCGAACGGGCGGGGGAGGGTCGAACGCCAGGAGACCGTAGTTCTCCTCGGGGTCGAGACGGTTCAGCCAGAGCGGATCGCGATCGCGGGGGCGCTCGCTCCGCTCGACGAGCCAGTTCACCTTGTACCACTCATCGAAGAGCGCGAACAGCAGCGATCCCGATGCGCCCGACTCGGCGATGTCCTCGAGGAGCCGGACGTCCTCCTCACCCTGCTGCGCCTCCGTGGCGCCCCCATGGTGGATGCCTTGCGGCTGCTGGTGCGCTACACCGCGGCTCGTCGGCACGCCGTATTCACCAATCAGGAGCGGGATTCCCTTCGTGTGCGCTTTCAGATCCGCGAGATACCCCGCGTACGAGCAGGCGCCGTGGCGGTCGTGGAAGGCTTGATAGCCAGGGTCCAGGTTCAGGAAGTCCGGGTAGTAGGGATACGCATGGTAGTTCGCGAAGTAGCCGAGGAAGCCTGACGTGAGCGTGGCGGAATCGACGGGAACGAGGTGCGACGGATCGACGGAATAGGCATCCTCGTCGTGCTCCGCTTCGGCGCCGCCCCGCTCGGTCTCGGTCGGATGCCGCATGGGGTCGAGCGTCGGCCAGTTCACGAACGAGACCGCGTGCGCGCGCGCGTAGTGAACCTTCTCGTAAGACGCGGTGAGATCGCACACGCGCCCGAGCCAGGCTTCCATCGCCGTGCCGTTCTCGACCTTGAACCGCGTGCCCTTCCAGTCGGTGATGTCGGGATGGAGCCGCTGCGTCTCGCGGACGGCGTAGGGCTCCCACTCGCGACCGATGATCCAGCCCGCCAGCCAGGGGGACGCGTCCGCCTCGTAGCGCCCCGAGGCGTGTCCCGGCCGCTCGTCCACGATCGCGTTCCCGTGTACCGCATCGACCGCGAGCCTGAGCTCGTTCTCGAATCCCTGCGTGAACGATTGGTCCCAGAAGTCGTTCCCCTCCGGCAGCTCCG